>JALOBE010000005.1 GCA_023228425.1 Syntrophales bacterium | reverse complement strand
AAAACGTTTGAATGTCAAGTCATATTAGTATGATAGCTTTGAATAGCATAGTTTTTCAGGGCCTATGTGAACGTGAAGGAAAGGGATAATGAGGGAGTTGTGCAAAGGTCTCCTTCTACCACCCGTCCCAGGTCAGTGTCAAAGCGCGGCCGGTTAAGGGGATGAGCCATCGCGCCGACAAGGCCGTGAGCTGAGCCGCGGGGAAGATCTGTGTCCGTATCCAGCGTTATCACGTAGCGAATGGTTTTCAACCGGCTTAAATCGCCAAATTTAACACAAAAAGCTTCCTGCCCCTCACCTCGCAGTAAAGCGTTGAACTGTTCCAGTTTACCGCGTTTTCGCTCATAAGCCATCCAGCATCCCTCGTGCGGATTCCAGATTCTGGGACGGTGAAAAAGGTAAAAGGTTGTGCTTTCGTCTTTACGGGGGTAGCGGGTATTGAGCATGTCGATACCTTTTCGCGCCCGCTCTAAAAGATCTGCATCGTCAGGCATGGTTTCCGTATCAGCATCGGGAAAATCAGTCAGTAAGGCAAAATGCAGGTTTGGATCACGATTTCCCAGATAACGGATTTCCAGTCCTTCAAGCAGAGAATCCAACGCACTTTGACTGCCCAACAAAGTGGGAACAATCACCATTGTCCGATGCTCTTTGGGAATTCCACCGGAAAAGTCAAGGCGAGGCAGTGGGTGAGGAGCCACCTTGGTTGTCACGGCAAAGTTTACCAAAGACAAAGCCAGGGTGGATGCCGGTATAATTGCGGATATCAGTATGACATACAGACGCCGGTCACCCGGAGTGAAATTAAAAAACCCAAGCGGTAAGAGAGCAAAAAAAAGAGTCAAAAGAAAGATGGAGCCTAAATAAAAAAAGATCCTGAAGCGTCTGAAAATCAAGCCTAAGGTGGAGCGGGGTGTCCACGGGCAGCCAAGCAATTTTCTGAACGCAAAGCGCTGTCTGCCAATAAGGTAAGAGCCTACATGCCGGGCCCGTGCGCAACCCGGCTTGAGGGGAGCGCGGCTTGCCTGTTCAACCGCCATCCGGGCCACTTCCGGCTCTGTGCGCCTCGATAGTTTGGCAAGTTTTTCTACAATGTGCCGGTAATGGTCGCGGGTGGCAAAGTCTTGAGAAAAATAGGCTCCGGCCGGATCACGGCGCAGTATCTGTTCAACCCGGCTATGCTCCTCCACGAAATTCTTCCAGTCCATGCCGTCAAGAAAGCGCAGGCTGGTTATGCTGTTGGTAACGGAAAGGTGTTCCGCCGCCTGTTCGTGACTGTCTTTTTGCAAGCGTTGTGTGACCGTTGTGCCTTCATCGGCAAGGGCTTGCTCTATCCAGTTAAGAATGATCGATACAGCCGGACCCTGTCCCTGAAGCCGTCCCACAAATTCGGAGAGGAAAGGAGCGCTGAGTTTCGGCTGAGTGTCCACGAATTCGGCTAAAAGATGAATCAGCCGTTTAGGTTCTTTGGCTGTCGCTTCCAGCACTCGTTCCGCCCAGGCAATACCTTCATCCAATTCCCTGCGACGCCTGGCAATACGCTGGGCAACACGGCGCAGGTTTTCTATCGTGCCGAGTCGCAAAGAAATGGGGATTGCCCAAAGTTCGCTCAGCTTAAGAGCTTCCACGCTCTGGTAGGCACTTACAAATGCGCTTGTCGCCTCCGCGCTTAACAGGCCATCAAGATGGGCAATCAGCTCTGTCGCCATACTGTATACGCGAGGCAGGCCGGCGTGAGGGCCCTGGCTTATTCTGGGCAGAAGATGGCTGTAACGCCTGGGCAAGTGAATGCGCGTCAGTTCTATATGTTGCTCTATAAGATAGAAATTATCCAGGAGCCATTCATCCGTAGGCGACATCCGTCGTCCGGCAGTATCCGCGCGCACAAGCAACTCGTGCGTTTCCCTCAATGCGCGGGCATTATCATCCAGTCGGGGAAGCAGAAGGTTGTATCCTGAGCCAAACTCGGTTTTATGTTCCCGTGCCTGCTTGCCGGAAAAATGTCTGAGTTGTTCTATGCTCAACAACTCTGCCCGGGAAGGCTCATCATCAGTTGCAATAATATGTTTATATGTTTTTTTTAAGAGAAACCTGGAGAATATCTTCTTATACAAGTGTTCAAAGAATAACCTCATAGGTAGATACTTAATATTTAAAAAGAATAAAAGCAAGGCCTCGGACATTTGTGCTGCTGTTCGGCGGCAAAAAATATCAGTTGAAGATTGCTATAAGTAGTGGAAATTAATTTGTTATATTTTGAATCTTTTATAGAATCGGGTCATGACCGTTGGAGTTGCCCGGCCTGCTGGCCCAGGAAGGTGCCGGCGCTCATCAGATCGCGTTGCTGTTGGGCGAGCGGCCCGTCACGGGCAGGTAAAGGACCTCTCGTTGTCTCCCAAGGGTTTGGACAATTCAGCATTTCATCACTCCGACACAGATGTGGGATGATTTCTGGTTTCAGTCACAGTTCCTGCTCCGATTCAATAACTATGCGTGAAACATCATCCTTTCTTGCCAGTTCGTGCGCCAATCCATCGAGATATTCCCCGGCCTTGTACGGAAGAAGTTGCCAGGGAGTGTCTTGCCGGCACAATCTCCGACTTTCTCCTGTTTCCAGAACTTCTGGCGTCTTTCGGCCGCCTCGGCTACGACGTCGTGGAAATGGTTTTGGCGGACCAGGACAGCTGGGACAGATACGAGGCGTCCAAGTGGCTCACCATGCGCCGATGGCTTGAAGCCAATCCCGACGACGAGTTCGCGAAAGATGTTCGAGCAGAACTAACCTCAGGACCCGAGCGTTACGCCGCTTACGCGCGTGAATACCTGGGCTGGGGCGTGTTCGCGCTGATGAGGGGATTACCGGGCGACTCAGAAAGTGGGGAAAATCCAATCATGCCTAACAACTCATTCAAGCCGATGCCGCTTCGCGCACGGTTTAATTCAGGCGTTATGCCAAGAATAGATCAGTAAATAATTCTCTCCCTCCCTTTTTCCACTTGGCATACTACAAGTACTTTCGTATAATGTGTTAAACGCAATGGAAGGGGGAGACAATCATGCATACCTATAAAATCGAAATTGACGAGAAGGTCTGGAATTATCTGAAGAGTAAGGCCGAGCCGTTTGAAGACACGCCAAACTCGGTATTAAACAGAATCCTCCTTGGGAGAGAAATGCCCCGTCCCAATCAGGCGAATAGAAATAACATTCCAAAAAGTTTCCCTAATGGTGTCTCGAAGGCTTTGGCACAGATACTTGAAGTCATTTATGAGGTGAAGAACTCGGGTCGAAATAGAACCGAAGCCACTAACCTTGTCGCTCAAAGAAGGAATATAGCCCCTCAAACGGTTATTGACAAGTACTGCAGGCAACTTGGCAAAAGGGCTTATGAAATTGACCGGCTTTTGGAGGATCAGAACTTGGGGGAACTGAGAGCAGTACTCGAAGGGAAATTTGTAAGGCATCGTGAACTGATAGATTCTTTTTTCGCCTCTTTAAAAAACGGGAAAGACAAGGAGGTGCATCATGCATAATGAGTTTACAGCAATTATTGAGAAGGATGGAGATTGGTACATTGCGTACTGCCCTGAGGTTCCAGGGGCAAATGGGCAAGGCAAGACAATCGAAGAATGCAAAGCAAGTTTAGCGGAAGCGATCTCACTTATCCTGGAAGATCGGCGCGAGGACGCCATGCGCGGATTGCCAGAAGATGCCATCCGTGAGGTCGTCGCAATCTAATGAAAAGACAGGCTCTACTGCGGTATCTGCGTCGGCATGGTTGCTACCTCAAAAGAGAAGGCGGTGTCATTCGCTTTGGATGAACCCTGCGAATGGTTCTGTGGAGACGGTGCCACGCCACACCGAAATCTCCGATAAACTTGCAAGAAAGATATGCAGAGGAGATTACGTGCCAAAGATAATTTTTGAAGAGCGGGCGGTAGCATTTATTGATGTTTTAGGTTTTAAGTCAGTAGTAGAAAACGCAGACTCCAAGAATCAAACATTTCTTGAAGAGTTAGTCGAAACACTAGAAACCGCCGTTCCTGGATTGGATGGAAGGGTTGATTCTTCAGTGCCTAAGGAGCTAATTCCAAGGCATATTTCGATATCAGACAGTATCATTTTAAGCGCCCCATTAACCTCGGACAAAATGAGCAGCTATTGCGGCCTGTCTATTTTGGTTATGAGAGCTATCCAGCTCACTCATATATTTCTAGCAAAAGGATATTTGATTCGAGGTGGTATTTCGATTGGTCCGGTTTGGCACACCGATTCAAATATAGTTGGTCTCGCCTACCAGAATGCCTATCTAATTGAAACTAAAACAGGTTCGCCTCGCATAGAGCTTGACTCTAAAGCAAAGGATTACTGGCTTCAACGAAATGATGCCTCTAATTCTATGTGCCTTAATTACCGAGAACGTTTTATGGTTAACGGGCTCCATGACTACTACATCCAAGATGGCACCCATGGAGCGGCTGAAAAGGCTTTTAAAGCCTACAGAACCACAATTGAGCAAAAAATTGCCGGAGAAGTAGTTGATAGTGTGCAGTATAAATGGTGGTGGTTCGGTGAGTTTCTTAATAGCGAAATCAAAAGAAACCAATTCATCGGTTACACCTAACAAGTCGTTCAAGCCGAACACCAATCGCTGCGCGATTGGCGTCGGCTTAACTCTAGCGTTGGGTGTAAGGAGGATTACTATGAGCCATAAAATTAAAGTGATTTTAACTGGATGCGCCCTCGTCTTGGTTGTTGGCTGCGCATCAAATCCATCTGTATCTTCCCTTACCTCTCTCGAGAGACAAAGGGTAGCTGAGACGGTGATTTTCGAAGCCGGTTCTATTCCGAGAAACAGCTACAGAATACTTGGGCCAGTTGAAGGAATAGCTTGCAAACGCAATCTATATGCAAGCGGTTCGCCGAGCCACTGGATGAAGCCAAGCAAGGCGTTCGCATCCGCGCAGCTCAATTAGGGGCCGATGCGGTAATAAATATGATTTGTGAGGACAAACGGGAAGTCGATTGGGGGAGAAATTGTTGGCAAACGGTCGTGTGTGTTGGAGATGCCCCCCGTTTCTGAATTCGTGTCCCAAAATGGAGGTTGCATTACACTACATGGTATGGTGAAGGATGGCAAGGCAACGAAGGGAGCCTGTAGGGCGACCGGAGTTGCCTTGCGTTGGAGTTCGAGAAGGAGCATGCCATGATAGAAAGCAAAGCAGCCCGTGTCAGCGCCGTCGTCGGTCAAGAAGCGGCGGTTTTTGTCGCCTGAGAAGAAGTATCAGATATTTTTGGAAACCCGGAGCGGAACATCACCTGTGGGCGAGGTGTTGCGTCGTGAGGGCCTCTATTCCACCGACCTGCTTCGCATCCGTGAGAAGGTGAAGGAAGGCGCCCTTGAGCGTTTGGCTGATCGTCCCGGGGCACGATCCAAAACAGTGCCCTTGTCCGCCTATGTGAAGCCCTGAAAGGCGATCTTGAGGAAAAAGAACGCGTGCCTGCCGAACAGGCAGTGGAGCCGGCGATCCTGAGAAAAAACGAATGGGGGTTCGTGGGCGCGATAGAGGGAACATGGCTGACGGTGGAGCAGAAGGGAGGGATTCTTTCCATGGTTGAATGGGCGAAGAGCACGGGCGTATCGGTATCTCGGATCTGCGTGCTGTTGATGATCAGCCGCAGGCGTGTATCCCGCCGGCGCATGAAAAGGAATGCTGGTGATGACCTTCGTAATGGCACGCCGGGACCGCGGCACCCCCTTCACCGGCTGTTGCCGGAAGAGTGTCGGTATCGGTGTTAAATGTCCCCCCGGTTAAGCCCATTGGTGTACCTTCGGACTGACGGTGTCGGCCTTCGAGGTAAACAATCTACCCTGTATCTCAATGGCAACCACAATTGTTTTGCCGACTTAATGTCCAGACGCTGCCGCCATCCCAGTCCACATCGGGCGGCTTCAGGTCGAACTTTGTCTTCTCCGTTTGCCGACCGGTTTTCCGTCGGTGCCCCAGTATCTCGACCATACCTTCCTTCCGGACGCCATGCAGACATCCCGGGGTAAGGCACAGAGCTTCCTGCGTGTAGGAACCGGATTTATAAAGCACACCCCTTTGCGGATGGAGGACTTCGTGGTCACGTGCCCGCTTGTCCCGGATGTGCCACACCTCATATCCGGTTCCTGTACGTCGCCTCGCGCTTTTGGATCGAGCTTCCTTCAGATCCCAGCTCACGATGACGCCCTTGCCTTTCTCCCGGCCTTCGGCTCCGCGAATAGCTGGCGCGAGGACTTTCACCTCGCCGGTTCTGTGCCATACCCGGCACACACGCCAGGAATCAGCGGCGCGGCCCTTCCCTTTGTGTCCGCTGAATTTGATGGTTAGCGGCTTTTCACATCGATACTCCAAGGAAATCACGTACCCCGTAACAATAACTCACTCATGCCGCAGGGCCTCTATCGGGTTCATCTGGGCGGCTTTGCGTGCCGGGAAGTAGCCGAAAACGACACCGACGGCAGCGGAGAAGAGGAAGGCGGTGATAATGATGGTGCCGTTAAAAACAAAGGGGACTTCCAGAACGCTGGTTAGGGCGAAAGAGGTAGTCATGGCCATGGCAATGCCGATAAGACCGCCGCAGGAGGAGAGCACCACCGCCTCGACCAGAAACTGTAACAATACCTCCCACTCAAGAGCACCAATCGCCAGGCGGGTGCCGATCTCGCGGGTACGCTCGGTGACGGAGACCAGCATGATGTTCATGATGCCGATACCCCCAACCAGAAGACTGACTGCCGCCACCGCCCCCAGCAGACCGGTCAACACCTTGGTGGTGCCGGAGAGCATGGTGGCTATCTCTTTCATGTCCATCACGTCGAAGTCGTCTTCCTGGGTGACGGAGAGGTGACGGCGTTCGCGCAGCACCCGCTTGATTTCGGCTTGCACGGCTTCTGTCTCCACACCATCACGCATCGAGACCTGGATCATGCTGATGTCGGTGTTACCAGCCACACGGCGTTGAAAAGTACGTAACGGGATCACTACCAGGTCGTCCTGATCATGCCCCATGGATGATTGTCCCTTGGCGACCAGAGTGCCGATTACTTCGCACGAGAGGCGGTTGAGTCGCAGCCGTGCCCCAATCGGATCGGCCCCGTCAAAGAGTTTTTGTTTGATGGTCTCGCCAATCACGCAGACCGCCGCGCCGGAACGTACCTCGTTGGCAGTAAAGAGGCGCCCTAGCTCCAGCTTGCGGTTGTTGACAAAGAAGAACTGCTCGGTTCCCGCCGAGATGGTGGTGTTCCAGTTCTCATTGGCGTAGATGGCGGTGGCAGCGCTGCTCATGGTCGGCGAAACCGCCGCCAGATCAGGTATCTCACGCTCAAGAGCTTCAGCGTCGCGCAGCTTAAAGGGACGGGCACCCGATGACTGACCCGGCCCCATGTGTTTGCCGGGGCGCACCATCAGCAGGTTGCTCCCCATGGCGGAGATTTGATCGGTGACCTGTCGCGTGGCACCGCCTCCCAGCGTGACGAGGGTGATCACCGCCGCCACACCGATGATGATTCCCAGCATGGTCAGGAAAGAGCGCATCTTGTTGCGCCGCAACTCGCGCAAGGCCAGGAGCAAGGCGTTCCATAACATTAGACACCTCCCTGATTGATGAGGTCGTTCTCGATCACCCCGTCACGGAAGTTGACTGTCCGTTTGGCAAAGGCCGCCATCTCAGGTTCGTGAGTGACCATGATTACCGTCACTCCATGATCGCGGTTGATCGTACAGAGCAGGTTCATGATCTCCACGCTGCATGCCGAGTCGAGGTTGCCGGTCGGTTCATCGGCCAGCAGGACGGTGGGCTTGGTGACCATGGCACGGGCGATTGCCACGCGCTGCTGCTGGCCACCGGAGAGTTCGCCGGGTGTATGTTTTTCACGACCTGTCAGCCCCACCGCGGCCAGTGCCTGACGTGCCCGCTCATGGCGGACGTGGCGCGAGTCGCCACGGTAAAGCAGCGGCAGCTCGACATTCTCCAATGCCGAGGTGCGGTTGAGCAGGTTGAAGCCCTGGAAGACAAAGCCCAGATAGTTACGCCTCAGCAGGGCACGTTGGTCGCGTGTCAGACCGCCGACTTCAACGCCCTGAAAGCGGTATGCGCCGGAGGTGGGGCTGTCAAGACACCCCAGAATGTTCATCGCAGTGCTCTTACCCGAGCCACTGGGTCCCATGACGGCAACAAACTCGCCGGTGTGAATTGCCAGATCAACTCCATTCAAAGCCGCCACGGCGGCATCACCCTGACCGTAGATTTTGGTGATCTGACGCAGTTCGATCACGGGTGTGGGCGCAGGCGTTGGGGTTTGATGTTGCTCACTCATTTGCGCCCTACCCTTCCGGCAACTACAAGTGGTGTCCCCACGGCCAGCTCGTCCGAGGTTACCTGGGTGTTAATGCCATCCGAAAACCCTGTGGTCACAAATACGGGGCGGACCTCACCGCCTTCAAGCACATAAACGGTGGGTGGTCTGGCACCCTTTCTATCACCACTATTCGTATTCCTGTCGCGTTGAGGTGGACGTGGCATGATCGAACTGATCAGACTCGGTTTACTGCCATTATTTTGTCCACCCGCAGCAGGCTCTTCAACGCGCGGCGGTTCGAAACGGAGTGCCGTGTTGGGAACCAGAAGCACCGCTGTGACCTTGCGGGTGGTGATGGTGGCGGTGGCGGTCATCCCCGGACGCAGGGAGAGGTCGTCGTTGCTGACATTCAGTACCGTAGTGTAAGTGACAACGCCGTCGGTAGTCCTGGAGCCATAACGCACCTGTATGATGGTAGCGGGAAAATTGCGGTCAGGGTAAGCGTCAACGTTGAAAGTCGCCTCCTGCCCTTCATGCACCCGACCCACATCGGCCTCGTCAACATCGACCTGCAGCTCCAGCTTGGTCAGGTCTTCCGCCAGTGTAAAGAGCACCGGGGCCTCGAACGAAGCCGCCACGGTCTGTCCCGGTTCGATCTTACGATCGAGCACAATCCCGTTGATCGGCGAGATGATCACCGCTTTTTCGACATCTGAGAGGGTGACATTCAAGGTCGCCTCGGCCTTGGCGATCTCGGCCTTGGCACTGGCCACGCCGGCGCGTGCCCGCAGGACAGTCGCCTCCTGAGTGTCGAGTTCGTTACGCGATGGCACCTGACCGCCGCTGCGCTCATGCACCTGACGCAGCCGTGCCAGTTGTGCCTCAGCCTCGTGCAGGGTGGCTTCATTTTCCAGCACCTTGGCTTGTGCCGCCTCCAGTGACGCTTCCGACTGGCGCACTTGCGCTTCGAGTTTGGAGGTGTCGATACGCGCCAACACCTGACCATTGGTGACATGGTCGTTGTAGGTGACATAGACGGAGAGGATGGTGCCCGAAATCTCCGAGCCGATCTCAACCTCATTGACAGGTGCCAGTGTGCCGGTAGCGTTGACCGTCTCCACCAGATCGCCGCGTGTCACCGACACGGTCTCATAGTGTACTTCCTCGCCTTTGGCACGTTGGCCCTGAACCCTCCAGGCCACCCCCCCTATTAACAAAATTATTGCGGCCACGATAAGCAGCCGCCGCAGCCGCCGCCGTGCCGGGTTGTGGTGTAGACCCAGTTTTTCGGCAATCTGCTGGTCGTTCGCTCTGTTATTGTCGCTGCTCATAGTTTCTCTCCGGTAATTGCTTCATTCTCAAATTCGTCGCTCTTGTTGCTCTCCGGTGCGGCACTCCAGCCACCACCCAGAGCCTTGTAGAGGCGAATGGCGGCACTGGCGACTTCGGCGTGGCTCAAGGTCAGCGAGTTCTGCGTTGCGAGCAGCGACTGCTGCGAAGTGAGGACGCTCTGAAAATCGGTCAGACCCGCCGCATACTGCTCCTGCGCCAGGGCAAAAGCGCTGGCAGCAGCCGCAGCGGCCGCGTCCATAGCCGTCTGCCGCTCGGCCTCATTGACCAGCGACACCAGTGCATCCTCGACCTCTTTCAGGGCTGTCAGCACCGTAGCCTGGTAAGCCGCCAACGACTCCTCCTGCATGGCGGTCTGGATAGCGACCTGCTGCCGGATGCGTCCGCCATCGAAGAGGGTCAGTCCGGCCGAGACAAAGCCTTGAATGGTGCGCGCCGCCGAACCATAGAGATCACCCAGCGAGAGGGCACTATAGCCGATGGAGCCACCGAGAGTCAGATTGGGATAACGTGCCGCAGCGGCGACACCGATCTGCGCTGTTTGTGCCGCCAGCTTGCGCTCTGCCTGACGCACATCGGGGCGTTGCCGCAGAATGTCGGCCGGAAAACCGATGGACAGCGTGGCGGCCGGCAACGGTATTTGTGGCGCACTGCTCTCAAGTTCAGCAACGAGCGAACCGGGTGTACGCCCCAGCAGCAAGGCGATCTGATGCTCTGTCTGATGCAAGGTTGTGCGCAGGGCAGGCAACTCGGCGCGTGTCTGCTCCAGACTCATACGCGCCTGGTCAACATCGAGCTGGGTCACCAGGCTGGCCTCGTGTCGCCAGACGGTAAGTTGATAGGTCTCGGTCTGCGCCAGCAGATTGCCGGCGACCACGGCCAGACGTGACTGCGCCGCACGGTACTGCACATAGTTGAGTGCCACCTCGGCCAGCAGCGAAACCGTCACATCACGCAGCGACTCCCTGGACGCCTGCAGTGACGCCTCAACCGCTTCCACGGCACGGCGCTGACCGCCAAAGAGATCGACCTCCCAGCTCGCGTCGAAGCTGCTGTCATAGGTGGTGGTGCCATCTGCGCCACTGCCGAGACGGTTTTGTGAGCGCCGGGCCGAACCACCGGCACCAAGAGTCGGCAGACGGTCGGCACCGGCCAGCAGACGTTGGGCACGGGCCTGGCGCAAACGCGCCTCGGCCTGACGCAGATCAAGGTTATTTGTCTGGGCACAGACCATCAGGTTGTCCAGCAACGGATCGGCAAATATGCGCCACCATTCGGCCAGCTCCGGTGCTGCGGTGGAAGCTGGCACGTCAGTGTTCCAAGCTTGTGGCAGGGTAGTTACCGGCGGTTCATAATCGGGTCCAACCGTCATGCACCCCGCCAGCAGCAGCACAACTGCTGTCAGCGTTAAAAACAGCGGAATGACACAGTGAAATTGTTTAGGCATACAATGCGGACTGCGTCCGCACCCTTTACCCTGATCCTCTCCCATGGGGAAAAGGAATTGAGGTGTAGTTTTCATGTTACAAGACATTAATGGCTCCTGTATGCTTTCTAATGTGCGTCTTGCTTTGCCCGTACCGCCAGCAAGCCGGCCATACTGAAGCGGACAATATGGTCGGTCAGCACCTCGGCACTAAAGCGTGGCATGGGGGGCGGCGATGGTGTCAGCTCTTTGGCGGCCATGCGACGCTGCCGGGCCTGCATCAGCGCCCCCACACACTGCGCATGGACGCTCATGGCACACAACTGCACATCCTGCTCGGCGGCGTCAGGCCCGAGAATGGCGCGGATCAACTCCAGGTGCATCTTGCGCAGCGGCTCCATGGCGACGGTGATGGCCCTGCTCAGTAACCCGGTGGGGTTCGACATTTCGCGGCGGGCGATATCAAAATCACGACTCTCGGGGTCCATCGAGCGTTGCACCAAAGCCTTGGTATGTCCACGCAGACGCTCGACTGCCGATGCCTCGGGCGACACACCGCCATCCGGGGGATACTTGGCGATACTTTTGTCAAACTCATGTTGCCAAGTAAGGGCATACATCTTCTCCTTACTGCCAAAGTGGTAGTGCAGCGCGGCCACATTGGCCCCGGCGGCAGCACAGATATCGCTTGTCTTGGTGGTATGATAGCCCTTTTCGGCAAAGAGCACCCCCGCCGCATCAAGCAGCTTCCGTCGCGTCTCTACACCATCAGCCCTGTCTATTCTCATGGTCTTCTCCTGGTTCGCCCTAAATCAAGCCACAATATAAAGTAAACACTTGAACTAGTCAATAGAAAAGTTTAGGCTACCACTGTTCTTCAGTATTTACTCATGCTATGCCGACGGCCTCCCCTTTACATTCAGAATATTACGTTATCACTGATACATGTTGGGTCGTCCCTGCTTGGCTGTAGTCATGTCTCTCCAGCGGTTTTCCTGCGGAAGTGGTGTGGGGGCTGGGAGGTTAGTCCTCCCGGCTATCCGATTCGACGAATTTCTCTATGAGTTCGAATGTAATGCCATGTTCGAGAAAAATGGGGTGTTCCGGTGCCCGACCCGGAGCGGTTTGAAACCCAAGCGTTCTGAAGAACTCACCAGATGTATTGCGAGCGATGGTATGAATACGCCGACAGTTCCTGGTTTTGGCGATACGGTAGAGTTCCGTGACAAGACTGCGGCCGATGCCGTGTCCTTGGGCATGAGAAGCGACAGCCAGATGCCGAAGCTCAATGTCGGTACCCCCGGCCCATACAGCAACCAATCCTCCGACCACTTGCCCATTTTCTTGAGCAAGTAACTCGAATTCCTCGCCCTCCACGCTGAATGTGTGACGTATATCACGCGGCAGGCCCAAGGGCTGCCACAGAACTGCCCAAAGGAGCTCATCCAGCCTTGCGGCAGCATCGGTTGTCGTTACGATTTCTACTGGTGCCACGCTTTTCTCGTCGAACACCTGAATTAAGCCGCGCCGCGAAGCGGCATCGGCTTGAATGAGTTGTTAGGCATGATTGGATTTTCCCCACTTTCTGAGTCGCCCGCTAATCCCTCATCACCGCATCATCAGCGCGAACGCGCCCCAGCCCAGGTATTCACGCGTGTAAGCGGCGTAACGCTCGGGTCCTGAGGTTAGTTCGGCTCGAACATCTTTCGCGAACTCGTCGTCAGGATTGGCTTCAAGCCATCGGCGCATGGTGAGCCACTTGGACGCCTCGTATCTGTCCCAGCTGTCCTGGTCTGCCAAAACCATTTCTACGACGTCGTAGCCGAGGCGGCAGAAAGACGCCAGAAGTTCTGGAAGCAGGAGAAAGTCGGAGATGGAGCCGACAAGGCACCCCCTGGCAACATCTTCCGTCGGCGGTAACTGCCGCCAGTAGGGCTCGCCGATGAGGATGATCCCTCCGGTGCGGAGGCTCTGCGCCAGAAGCTCGATGGTGCCGGCGACTCCCCCGGCGATCCACGTGGCACCCAGACAGGCTGCCACACCGGCCTTCTCGTCAGAGACGAAGCCGGCGGCATCGCCATGAATGAACTTGACTTGATTGGCGACACCGAGTTCTTCGGCGCGGAGTTTCGCTTGCTCGGTGAACAACCGGCTCATGTCGATGCCGGTGCCGATGACTCCGTAATCGCGTGCCCAGGTGCACAGCATCTCCCCCGAACCGCTGCCGAGGTCGAGCACTCGGGTTCCCGTTTCCAGACGCAGCGCCGCGCCGAGAGTGGCGAGCTTTTCGGGTGTGAACGGATTATGGATGCGGTGAGCACTTTCGGTAATGTTGAAGATCCGTGGAATATCCATTGCAGAAAATCTCCTTACGGGAGAGTCTTCGCTCTTCCGAGACCATTGTCTTTGCTTTTTTGAATGGCGACATCAATCATTTCCTCGGGCAGAATTGGCGCATCCTTCACGCCAAGCCAGTCGAAAAGCATCCTTGCGCAATCCTGTTTTATAAAGACAAATATCTTATACATACCTTCATAGGGGACATGAACTGGCTGATTGGCATCAAACATATCGCTCAGCCTCTTTATTCCCTCGTGCTTATCGGGACGCATGATGCCCTTCGCATGAAGAATCATGTTTCTTAGGATTCGCAGATCACCCATTATGTCTGACTGGATGGCCCGTAGCTCAACCCCTCTGTGCCAATGTAATTGAGACAGCTACCCCTTGATAAATTACTGTAGGGCGGGCAGGAGAAGAAGGATGTTAGCATACAAAGGCAACAAGAGACCAGCGGCAGATGTCGGGGTGGTAATGTATCATATCTTGTGTCACTGACGAGAAAGGGGTACCACCGATGATATTCCAAAACCCCAAAGGAGGTACCCCCATGACCAAAGCGATAGTCGTACATAGTCTCTCGCACATTTTTGTCTGCGTGTCACTTTTTCATCAAATACTCAGCCACGGCTTGATAGGCCGGCAAGGAGGTTGGATCAATCTGCGCGTTATTCGCCGTGGGAAAAGACGCGAAGCGCACGATGACCATATCGGCGGTTGGGTCCACATAGATGGTTTGACCATGAACTCCACGTGCAGCAAAAGCACCATGCTTATTATGGAACACCCACCACATACTGCGGTAGCTCCCGCCTTTAAGCATTTCATAGCCAGCCTTGGCAAAGGCTTGCTTATTACCGCCGGCCCGGATGTTCTCCACAACCTCTTTCGGGAACAACTGTTGCCCATTGATCTTGCCGTCGTTGAGCAATAGAAGTCCAATACGTCCCAAGTCCCGCATACCTGCACTGAGTCCGCCGCCCGCAAACGGTGTTCCCTTGGCGTCCACGGTCATATATCCATCCAACTCCGCGCCCATCCTGCTCCAGATACGCTCCGACAACAGGTGCGCAAGATCCCTGCCAGTGACCCGCGATATCACCCAGCCAAGCGCATCCGTGTTGATTGTCCTGTAGCCGAAAGCCTCGCCGTGGACGCCGTCCTGCCTGACGGTTTGCAGATACTCAAAATAGCCGTTCGGACCTTCATAATCCTTTGGTTTCGGCAGTGGGCTCGCCGCCTTTGAATAAATCCAGATATCCGCTTTTGGGTCAGCGTAGTCCTCGCTGTAGTCAAGAGCCGTGGTCATGTCCATGATCTGGCGCACAGTCGCACGGCCAAAGGCGCTATCCTTGAGTTCCGGGACAATTGAGGCAGCCTTCACTTTATCGTCCAGCTGTCCCTCAGCCACCAGGATCTCGGCCAGGAGTCCCGTAATCGACTTGGTCATCGACATGGCGGCATGCGTACCCATCTCGTCGAGACAACCAAGGTATTTCTCATAAACGGTCTGGCCCTTGTGAAGAATGAGAATGCCGTCGGTATAATTCGCTGACAGGGATTCCTTCCATGTCATGGGTTTTGCGCCATTCATGGGCGTGAATTTCACGGCATCAATATCATCATCGAGTGCGTAGAATAACGGGACCGGCGCTTCGATACCCCTGCTCACTTGCTTTGTGGGCATCAGTTCCCGAATGTGGCATACCGTCCAGCGCAACTTCGGAAAGCTGAAAAAATCCGCTTCCGGCTGCATAATCAGCTTTTCTGGCGGCGGGGGAAATCCCTTCATCCAACCCATCCGCCCGGGATCAGTTTTTTCTGCGCCCGGGTAAGAACCGGGTTGCGCATTGGATTGCGCAAAAAAACAAAATACGGTGAGGAACCCTGCGAGCAGGGAGAGTGATATGCGGATTGGGTGCTTCATGGTGCCACCTCCACGTCGGTTATTACATTCCTCATTCCATGATGAGCGAACCGACCAAGCTCAGCCGCGGGTTTACCGAAGCGAAGCGGAGGCAGGACTGTCGGCTGGATCGCCTTGTTGGGCATGAGCGAACGCAGCTTTGATGGTAGCCTCATCGGGGATGGATCTGGCTTGCCAGCGCACGATACGAATACCTGCTGAACCCAAGGCCTTGGCTTTCTTTGCATAGAAGGGCCACGGCGCCTCGCCGGCACCACCGCCTTTTTTGGCTTTTACGACGACGAATAGAACGGCTGCGATGACGGCAATGACAACCAGTAAAAGCAAGAAGTCCATGTGCTGTTTCCTTTATGCCCGACAGTGTATGGGCGGATTCACATAAGACCCGCGATTGTCTTTTCCTGTCCGTATATGACGCCGATGAATATATGCAATGAACCGCGATACTGTCAATTATTCCGAGTACCCACGGCATTCATCGCGGCCACGAGCCGCTTGTCGCCGGACAGGTTCGCCGGCACCTCCCTTACTTCAGCGCGGGTCATGACAACGGGAAGGTGCCTCGGCTTGCGGGCCCGTATCACCTCTGCCCCCTGCGCAACCGGATGCAACACATACTTCTTTCCTTCAAAAACCTTTCCTTCGGCAAAACAGTCATCCCTGTCGGACAGTCTCTGTGTTCATGGGTCGGCGGATGGGTTATTGTGCTGTCGTCGCAGAAGAGGTGTTTCGTGCTTGAATGCCTCTCCCGCTGTCGCTTTCTTTTTCGGTCGGGGTGGAAGTTGTCTGGCAGATTACAGTGTATGTCTATGACAAAACGGTGGCAAAATTGCAATAGGTTTTCATGCTTGTGATAGTTGCCCATCGGTGCAATAGAATAGACAGAAACATCATAATCATATCAAGCCATACCGGTTGGTTGCTATTTCACGTAGGGCGTCGTCTCTTTGTGTCGTCCCGCCAATCTCCATTATGAATGCTCATTACGGGGCATGTTCTCCGAATAGCTCGCTTTATTTTTGGAATAGGTCAGCGTGGCTTCCCGCCCGCTCGAAGACAACGCGGTTGGACTCAATTACATAAATCAACAGCCAGTCGGATTCAATGTGGCATTCCCGTCGCCCCTTCCAATTGCCAATCAGCCTATGGTCACGATGAATGTCGTCAAGGGGTTCCTCGGCCACTAAAGAACGGATTATTATTTTCAGTTTTTCGAGGTTTTTGCCGCGTCTTTTCATCCGCTTGGAGTCGCGTTCAAACTGCTTTGTGTATACGGGCGCCGGCATCAGATGCCCAACTTTTTGAACATATCATCGGCATCATTGCAAATAATCAGTTCACGGCCCGCATCCGTGTTGGTAAAGGTCTTGCGAGTGACCTCGTTGGGAATGGCTACGTCAAAAGGCAACCCTTTTTTTAATTCGACCTGCTTATAAAAAAGCGTAATCGCTTGAGTTGTCGTCAGCCCAAGCCGGCGGAATATGTGCTCAGCCTTGCCTTTTAAATCGGGCTCAATTCTGGCTCTGATGGTGGATGATTTAGCCATTGCTACACCTCCATGTGAGTTTGCTCGAGCGTATCCCAAATGGGGTACAGTGTCAAGAGGGACGTACTTAACTATTTAACCCAGATTTTCCATTAGAGAATTTGTAGGATCAGGTTTCGCCGCATGGTAGGTCTGAGGCTATTGGCCCACAGACCGCTGAACCAAGCCTGTTTCTTTCGTGGGAGAGACAAGAGCAAATGATTCTTGCCGTTGCCGCCCTTCCATGAACCGCCCACCGCCAGTATCATCCCGTGCAAAGTGGAAAGGGTGTGCTTCACGCGGGTCTTCATTACGGCCTGACGAAACAGACTCATCAGATTGTACGCCGGCATGGCAAAGGACAAATCCGCCTCGGTCGCCCAGAACTTCTTCATGTTGAAGGCATCGAGCCCGAAATCGGCCTTCACCCCTTTGATCCGGCTTTCCGCATCCGCCCTTCCCCGGCAGGTGCGCCAGACCTCAACCGTCGGCAATGCCAAGTCCGTTACGTATGCACTGTATCGCCATCTTTTGGCCGCCGGATCATCAGCAAACAGACTGAGGCTCTTGCCGGGAGACTCCCGGTCTGAGGCGGACTGCCGTATGACGATAATGCGGCGTGCCTTCTTCCAAACGGCTGCCTGGTACTCGATTTCGGTAATCTCGATCCCCTGCTTCAACGCCCACCAGTTCCCTGCCCTGTAAATCGCCCGCTGTAGGGTATAGGTCAGCTTCGCAGCAACCACATAAGGAATATGCTACAACTCCAGCGCAGAGAGAAAGGGAAGGAATCATCAAAAAATCCGCTGTCGGCACGCAAAAGGCCTACGGTCTTGCCCGGCAGATGGGCAAGGGTGGATTCGAGAAATTGCAAAACGTTGTCCCACTGTGCACATTCCCCGGGCGAAGCCAGAAGGTGGCAACAAGCCGATACTCAGCAATAAACGCCAACAGCGGATGATGGCTCGGCCGTCCGTGCCGGGCTGGATTGTAGCCGCGACCGGCCCCCTCCTGTTGCCTGGTACGGGTCACCACCGTCGAATCAAGGTCAAGGGCGACACTCTTCATGGAAGGAAGCTTGTCAAACAGCCGTCGATACATGTTCCCCTGCACACGCTCATTCGTCAGCATGTCAAACCAACCGAAAAGACGAATGAGCGCCTTGAACTCGGCAGAGCAAGACCACCCAAAAAGACGGCACAGCACGCTATCCAAACGAACCATCTCCGCTGAAAGCATCCTGGGAAGAAGACTATCAGGAATGGTCCCGGCGCAATCTGAGCGACAAGGAGTATGTGTACTTCTGGGCCGACGGCATGTACTTCAACGTTCGCCTTGATGATGACCGGATGTGCATCCTGGTAATCATCGGCACCGACAAGGAAGGCAACAAGGAACTGGTGGCCATCGGTGACGGCTATCGTGAGAGCACGACCAGCTGGAAGGAGGTTCTTCTCGACCTGCGGCGTCGGGGCCTGAAGAATGCCCCCCGTCTCGCCGCTGCCGATGGCTGCCTGGGGTTTTGGGCAGCCCTTGAGGAGGTATTCCCCCGCTGTCGAGAACAGCGCTGCTGGGTACACAAGACTGCCAACATCCTGGACACGCTTCCCAAGAGTATGCAGTCGAAGGCAACGTTCCCTATCCATGACATGTATCATGCCGAGAGCAAGGAGTCGGCCCTGGAAGCCTGTGATCACTTTGTGCATGCTTACAAGGACAAGTATCCCAAAGCCGTGGCGTGTCTTGAAAAAGATAAAGAGGTGCTCTTTACCTTCTATGATTTTCCTGCGGTGCACTGGATTCATATACGGTCCACCAACCCTATTGAATCGACCTTCGCCACGGTCCGGCATCGAACGAAGCGAACCAAAGGATGTGGATCCCGGACGGCCACCCTGACCATGGTCTTCAAGCCGGCCCGGAAGACCTGGAAGAAGCTCAGAGGGTATGCCATGATTCCCCTGGTATTGGAAAACAGAGTGTTCATCAACGGAAAATTGCAGGAAGCGGCATGATCACATGACGAAGGGTACGGAACTCGATCCACAACATTTGACAATATCTCCTTCGCGGCGCGGCTTAACTCAAGCGTTATGCCCTAATGAATAAAAAAACACTTGACACTGCACTTGCACTTTGTTATCTTATGAGTCATAGAAAATATAACTTAACTCAGGAGGTCATCGCATGGGTACTTTAACAGAGCTTCAAGACGAGAAAAACAAAATATTATCGGCTATCTCCAAAGCGGCTAGTGAAGGGAAAACCGACATTGTCTTGGCAGAAAGTGAAAAATTAGAAAAAATTGAAAATCTTATTTCTCGCCATAAACAAATTACTTCAGAACTTGAAGGACTGAAAAGTGGCACTCTACAAATAACACAATCAAAAACTCGGCGTGTTGTGACCACCCCTGTTAGTGGGTCAAGATCAGCGCAGATGGTTGCCTCAAGAGTGCTTGGAGAACAAATTCGTAGTGAGTTCTTAAGAAAACGCGAGGCAGAAGGTATCCACCTCCAGTTGATTAAAGGAAAGACAATATTTCGTACTAGGTCAGGAAAACTGGTTGGCCTTGCTGTTGCTACAGAAAGACAACCATATCGTTGGTTTCTTGGTTTGCCAGCTGGAGGCTTTGATCATGCCGTGCTTTTATGCCAGCGCGAAAATGGAGAAGTTATAGATGTTCCTCTTCCGGAGAATTTTTTTGAGAAATATGGTAAAGATATGAGCGAATCTAAGGGGCAGCTCAAATTTAATGTGGTCAGCAGAGGTAGAGGCTTGTTTGTGCAGGTTCCTGGCACTGACGGAATAGACGTAAAGCCATTTGCAAGGGACTATTCTTTTCTGTCATAGTTTACTCAAGATAAAACAACTTGGGCAATAAGCGTGACTATAAGTGTATAAGATTAAAGTAAATTGGCATAACCAACCGCTGCACCCGATCGCGGGCCGCTGGCCCGCTCCGGGTGAGCTTTTCGTTAGGTTTGGAGGAGAAAACACATGAAGAAATACGCTGCAGTGCTTGCCATCCTTTTCATCTTGACCGGTTGTGCTACCGGCGAGTTGATGTCACGTCTCCGACCGGGAATGCCAAAACAGGAAGTAATTCAGACCTTGGGTAATCCAGACGGTTATCAAGCGCGAGGTGAATATGAGGCGCTAAAATACTCTCACCGCCTTGTAACAGGCTGGACTAGGGACAGAGCCGACTATTTCGTGATCCTGAAAGATGGAAAAACAGTCGAGTACGGCACCGGCGAGGTCCGAGTCAAGGATGTCAATAGCAACGTTCTCTTTTTGGTACCCTTGCGCTGAGTTTGCTTTATGCAAGCCCCTGATTTCGCCAATCGTCAACTACTCGATATTATATCGGGAAGGTTATTCTTTGATTCGGCTGGCAATTGAGCATCTGCTTTTTGAGGAACTAATCATGAGCGTAGGGGGTCAACTTGACCGGAAAGAATATGAAAAGTGCAAAGGCAGAGGCATCAAGTTGGCGAAGATTATTCGTAAGCTCAGTCCCGATTATCGTCAGCTTGTCATTTTTACCAGGACTATTTTCTCACTCATCCCGAACAGTCCTCCACTAATTGAATGGGAGCATGAAAAGCTCCTTAAACACTGGGGGACTATTTCCTCCTTCCTTCATTGGGCCGGTGAGGCAAAAGAGACCTTCGAGTCGTCTCAGTGGTTTATAAAAGAGCTTGAAACGATAGAGAGTGCTGCCACGTACCTTTGGGAAAAAATGAGGTCTGGCTATTCAGGGGCCATGATGCCTGAAAGAATGGTGTCAAGAGGGACGTACTTACCTGTTTAACTTACTCCTGCCGTCCCGGGTTTCACCAGATCTCAGCCCGACTCTGAAGATGGAGGATTTAACCCGGGGCATCAGACACCTGGGTGCGTGATGTCGGCCGTCATCGTCAGGTCGTTTCCCTCAGCGGCGAATACCTCGTGCGGCGTGATTCGTACGAACCGTGCCGTTCCACGACTGTGCCTTCAGGAGTCAACGCGATCAAACCCTTTCACGTGATAGCCATCCCCTCGAATCATCGAGGAAGCAGAAGAAGGCTTCCGCCAGTGTCACGGGCGAGAACTGGCGATGGCGTTGTGAAATCAAAAATTGACCTCTTTCGAGAATAAGGTACACTACGGAAGACCTTTATCTGAATTTTGTCATTTCGAGGAGCATCGCGACGAGAAATATTTCTTTAATATCGATATGTTGCAAGATTTCTCCTTGCGGTCGAAATGACAAAATCGATAGTTTTAAAGGTCTCTACGGATTGCTACCTTCAGGGGGAGGCTTATCACGTGTCGACAATCTGTTCACAAACCATAGAATTCTAACTGTTCACCAGGAAAGGAGGACACATTCCATGATAGAGGATCCAAAAAAATTTCTTGACGGTTTTCAAGGTGCAGTGGCGCGATTTCATAAAGCCGATAAGAACACCCTGAAAGCATTCACGAATCTAAATGAAACCGCTCTCCAGCCGGGTGCGTTGGATCGAAAAACCAAGACATTGATGTGCCTTGCCATCGGTATTGCCCATGGCTCAGAATATTGCGTGGCCGCTCGCGCCGCCCAGGCGAAAGAAGCCGGAGCGACCCGCGAGGAATTATTGGAATCGGCCTCGGTTGGTCTGTTGATGGGTGGCAGTCTGGCCTTCGGCCCAATTTTGACGGTTTTCATGAATACGGTTTCTATGCTTTTCCCGGAAGGATCTGGCACGTGAATCTGAAGCACCTATGACGGCTTCGTAAGAAGGTTCGCGGGCACGCACGGCACACGCATCCCGAGGTATGAGGCGTTCCGTGATGCACATCACGGTGACGAGGGAATGAATGCGACGAAGCATCCGGTTATAATACCAAGGGTCATGCCTCCGTTACCATTGTACGAAGCCGTCACTGTTTTTCCCTGCCTTCGACCTCCACACACCACCGACGGCCGGCACCAGCCCGTACAGCCTGGAAAACGACACGTCACGGGGGATTGGTCGGATCGAACATGTGTCTTTGATTGTTTCCCTTAGAATATGTCCGGAACAATGCCGCGATCCCGAGCACAGGCCACCGTCTTGAGTGGTTCAATTCGGCTAAGGCTAATGGAGGATGGTCCGGGTTAAAATGACTAATTGACAGGGCACACCAAATGGTTTAGCTGGACGATCACGATCAGCGGTCTTGTTTTGCCCTCCAGGGAGCATTCTTTTCCGCACATTGCCGGCATATCCATGATGCATCGATCGACCGGCATAAGTATTATTTCCCCCGTACGAAGGAGGTCGGAGTATGTCCCACAATTCGCTATTGAGTCCCCGCATGAAAAAAATAAAGGAAGAAATACTGGACTCGCCTGTCTATGTTGATACTGAGCGAATCCGTGTGCTTCTGGAATCTTACAAGGAAACGGAAGGGCTTCCTCCGGCCGAGCGAAGGGCCGCGTATTTTGAAAAATATCTGGGGGAGAAGACCCTTTTCATTGACGACAATCCCCTGGTCGGCGATTTCGGCAAATATAAGCTCTCGGCAATGCCCTGGATAGAAATATCCTGCCGCTGGATGAGTAAAAACCTTGAGGGCTACCGCCTGCACAATACCATGGGAGAGTATGTCATCGATGATGAGGCCATGAAGGATATTCATGAAGCCGTTAGAGTCTGGGGCGATACATGCGCCTATTCACGAGCGCGGTCGATTTTTGAGGAGTCAACGGGAACGGACTGGGCAACCCTGGGCAAAACGGGGATGTATATCGACGGCTGCGGCCTTCCCCTCCCTTCGGTTATTTGTACGGAACCGGCTCAAATGGCGGCCGGGGGGCTTCGTGCTCAATTGGAAAAAATCGCCGCCAAGGAAAAAAGTCTGCCGCCCATTGGAACGATCCAGACAACGAAACAGAGAATTTTGTTGAGGGCCATGCGCAAGTCCCTGCAGGCAGTCATCAACTGGGCTCATCGCTACGCGGAACTCGCCCGGGAAACGGCAAAAACGGAGAAGAATCCCGGGCGGAAGAAAGAACTCTACCACATGGCCACGGTATTGGACTGGGTGCCGGAAAACCCGGCGCGGACATTTCACGAAGGTATTCAGTCCACACTGTTGCTTTATATGGCCTCTGTAATCGAAATGTCCTGTCCGGCAGGGTTAGCCATCGGTAACATATCCCGACCCCTCACCCCGCTTTATCTCCGGGACCGGGAAGAAGGGAGAATCACTGAAAAACAGGCAATCGAACTTATTCAGGGTTTTTTCGCAAAGATCATGGGAGCCACCATCTATGCATCCAACGTCTGGAGTACGGCAGGCCAGGGATTCAACGCCTGCCGGATCAGCATGGGCGGCTATACGGCGAAAGGAGATGACGGCACGACGGAACTGGATTACTTGCTGCTCGAAGCCCAGAAACAGATGAAGGTAATCGAACCGGGCCTGGCCTGCTATTACACCGACAAAATGCCCGAGGACTTTCTGCTCAAGTGCATGGAATTGATCAAGGATTCCGGCTTGGGACAGCCTCAGTTCCATAATACCGACAAGACGATCGAACGCTGGCTCTATAATTTCCCCGGTGTTTCCCTGGAAGATGCCCGAGAAAGAACGGTGCTGGGTTCCTGTGTTGTCAGCGTGCTGGGTAATTTGACTAATCCCCCTTGGGAGGGGGCGTTTAATGTGGCAAAAATGCTTGAAATTGCCCTGAACAACGGCATCGATCCCTATACAGGGGAAAAGGTCGGCCTGGAAACAGGCGATCCGGCGGCGTTCACCTCTTACCAGGAATTGCACGACGCGGTCAGAAAGCAGCTCGCCTATCTCCTGGAACAATGTCGTTTTTTCGATTCAACAGGATTCGCGCTGCAGGCGGAAATTCTTCCCCAGACCTTTTCGTCGGCAATAATAGACAATTGCATCGAAACGGCGACTGATTTGAGTGAAGGCGGCCAGTGCTTCGGCGAAATGGGAACAATAATCGTTGGGAATATCGATCTGGCCAATTCGCTCGCCGCTATCAAAAAGCTGGTTTTCGACGACAAAGTATTGTCGATGAGCCAACTCACAGATGCTTTGCAGGCTGATTTCCAGGGCACAGAATATTCACGGATTCAGAAGCTGTGCCTCAAGGCTCCGAAGTACGGCAATGACGATCCTTACGTCGACGATATAGCCCGGGAGTGGTTCGATATTTTCTATGAGGAAGCGACGAGGCAACCAGACTGCATGGGAAATCCTTCCGTACCGGAGGCATATTCTCATTCCCTGCACTGGCACACGGGAGCGCGAACAAAGGCTTTGCCAAGCGGAAGAAAAAGCGGTCTCGCCCTCTGCGACGGCAGTGTTTCCGCCCAGGCGGGAACTGATGTTGCCGGTCCCACCGCCCTTGCCCGTTCCGCGGCGCGCGTGCTGGACACGGTAAAATACTCATCAAACCATCTGAACATGAAACTCCATCCGTCGATTTTTAAAGACGGAGACGGGATGAGAAAGGTCATAGCTCTGATTAAATCCTATTTTGATTTAGGCGGATATCATGTGCAATTCAACAGCATCTCCAATGAAACCCTGGTGGAGGCGCAACGCAATCCCGAAAAATATAAGAATCTGACTGTACGGGTGGCCGGTTTCAGTGCCTATTTCGTCCGGCTCGACAAGGGGATACAAGATGAAATCATCAGAAGAACGATGCTGACGATCTCGTAAAAATCGATGCCCGATAGAGGACGGCTTTTAAAAAGCTCCTTGAGACACGGCGCGCACGTCTTGAGGAATGAGGCGTACTGTGAGGTACGCCGCAGTGACGAAGGCCGGAGCGCAATCAGGCATCCGGCTACAGTACCGGAGGCATGCCCCCGGTACCTTTTTACGAGGACGTCAATGCCGAGCTTTCAGAATTGACGATCACTTCCTGCTAAGGCGAAATCAACTGTGGATGGCATGGTGTTTGATGTTCAAAACTTTTCTCTGAATGACGGGCCCGGTATCCGAACAACTGTTTTTTTCAAGGGATGTCCGCTTAAATGCTCCTGGTGCAGCAATCCCGAATCCCAAAGCGAGAAAGTACAACTCCTGTATTATAGAAACCTGTGTCTTTCCTGTTACAGTTGCATAGAAGCCTGTCCAAACGGAGCCAATACGATTAAGAAGGACAAAACGGTCTTTCTGGACAGGGCGGCCTGCAGGGCCTGCGGGATATGTGCCGACGCTTGTCCCTCCGGCGCAAGGATAATGTCCGGGAGATCGATGTCGGCAGAAGAAATAGTCGCTGCTTCCACAAAAGACAGTCTTTTTTATCGCAATTCAGGCGGAGGGGTCACCTTTTCCGGAGGAGAACCGCTTATGCAGGCGGAATTCATCCGCATAATTTCAAGGAAACTGAAAGAAAAGGGCATTCACTGCGTTCTCGACACCTCCGGATACGCCGCTTGGGAAAAGGTGCGATCAGTCCTCCCTTACATCGACCTTCTGTATTGGGATATAAAATGCATCGACCCGTCTAAGCACGAGCGCCTGACCGGTGTTTCCAATGCGCTGATCATCAGCAATCTGGAAAAAACGCTCGCTTTGGGCAAAAAAGTCCTGATTCGGCTACCGTTCATTCCCGGCATCAATGATGCTGATTCCGACATTGAGCGGGCGGGAATGTTTCTTCTGCGACTGGGCGTCGAACATGTCGATGTGCTACCCTACCATAACCTTGGCGTGGGAAAGTACAAGGCATTGGACAGGGTATATTTCCCCGGCTCGCGAAAGATTTACCGGAGGGAAGAAATCACCGGCATATGCAAGAGGCTGGAAATGGAATACGGTGTATCCGCCGGTATTGTCTAGCTGGTGATTGCCAAGGCATCGATAAG
This sequence comes from Syntrophales bacterium, assembly GCA_023228425.1. Taxonomy (NCBI): domain Bacteria; kingdom Pseudomonadati; phylum Thermodesulfobacteriota; class Syntrophia; order Syntrophales; species Syntrophales bacterium. The sequence continues at coordinate 86,998 of JALOBE010000005.1, read as the reverse complement.
GGGAAAATGTGCCGGCGTAGCGATAATACAAGCCGCCATCCTCCCCTTTTCCGACTTCATACCCTACAATGAAAGTCGCGTTCCACCGCAGGCTATGGGTGAAGAACGACAGGCAACGGAGGAAAAACCTCACCCTCTCGCTGATTCCCTTTCTTTTTTTTGACATTTCCATAAAATTCGATTAAACTTAAGATTATTCGTCGTTCCCACCACTGTTACCATGTTTCAGTTCTATATGCTGCGACGGTCTATAGGGAGGATTCATGGCCGACCGGTCGAAGACCACTCAAGATCCGAGCAAAGAGCTCTCTCTCTTGGAAGAGCAGGAAGCACTGCGCGAAAGGGCGGCACGATACAGACTCCTTGCCGAGGAAATGACGGATGTCGTGTGGATTCGGGATTTGGATCTGCGCGTTATCTATGTCAGCCCTTCAATTGAAAAGATGCTTGGATTCACCCCTGAAGAATGGGGGCTTCAGAGTATTGCCGACCAGTTGACGCCGGCGTCACTGTCACTTGTGTATGATACTCTGGCACGGGAACTCGCCCTCGAAAAGCAGGCTATTGCGGACCCGGACAGGACCGTAACTATTGAATCCGAGTATTATCACAAAGATGGTTCGACCCGCTGGGGAGAAACCCTTATCAGTGGGATCCGCAATGATCAAGGAGCGCTGGCCGAGATTCACGGAGTTACCAGGGATACTACCGGACGAAAGTGGGCGGAAGAGGAATCTCGCAAAAAAGACAGGACAATAAGCGCATTTTTTGATGCCGTCCAGGAAAGCATGGTGTTGATCAATCCGGAAGGTATCGTCTTATTGTCAAATACGTCGGCATCCCGGAGATTAGGAAAGGAACTTCAGGAATTTCAGGGAACCTGTTTATATGACCATTTCCCGAGAGAAACAGCCACACGCAGAAAGTATCAATACGACAAAGTGATTGCCACGGGTAAACCGGTTTTTTTTGAAGATACCCGAGAAGGAAGGACCTTCGACCAGCGCTGCTACCCCGTCTTCGACGACGAGGACAGGGTGACCGGTGTTGCCATATTCGCCCGTGAAGTAACCGATCTGCACCTCGCACATGAAGCACTCCGGGAAAGTGAAGAAAAGTATCGCACTCTTTTTGAAGAGTCTCACGACGCCATCCTGTCAGTCTCTCCTGCCGGCCAGGTCCTCGAAGCCAACCCGGCGGCCTGCGCTCTGTTTGGCAGGTCGATTGATGAGATCCGTACGATTGGTCGAAACAAAATGGTGGATGATTCCGATCCCCGCCTGGCGGCGGTGCTGGAAGAACAGGAAAGAAACGGCCTGGTCGCGAATGCGGAGGTGACGCTTGTACGGGCCACGGGTGAGACGTTCCCCGCGGAAGTGTCGTCGAAACCATTCACCGACAGACGAGGTCGGCACAGAGCCTGTATGATCGTACGGGACATTTCAGAACGCAAGAAACTCGAAGCGATTACCAGAGAACGCCTCATCCGGCTCAATAAGCTGGCTGCCAATACACCGGGAATCATCTACCAGTTCATGCGGAATCCTGATGGAACCTACCGTATCCCCTTTGCCACTGAAAGCATCAGGAATATTTTTCACTGTACTCCCGATGATGTGCGCGAGAGTTTCGCACCCATCATGGATGTTGTCGTACCTGAAGACCGAGATATGTTACTGAAATCGATTGAATCGTCAGCGAAGGACATGCGTGACTGGGGATGCGAATTTCGTGTCCGGATTCCCGGCGGAGGGATCAGATGGATCATGGGAAAGGCTACGCCCGAGCACGTACCGGACGGCGGCACGCTCTGGCACGGATTCGCGGGGGATATAACGGAAAAAAGAGAATCCCAGGAAATCTTACGTATTGCCGTCAAAAGACTCGAGGCACTCTGGAATGTTACGCTTCTTCCCGCGGACGATATGGCAGGCGTCGCAGATCAGATTATTATGTCGATAACGGATCTGACGGAAAGCCCCCTGGCATTTTTCGGCTATTTGAATACGGATGAGTCGGTCATGACCGTTCATTCCTTCTCCGAAAAGGCAAGGAGAAGCTGCTTTGTAATCAACGAGCCCACCACCTTTCCTGTTGCGGGAGCAGGCCTCTGGGCCGAGGCTATCCGCACCCGCAGACCTCTGATAGTAAACGACTTAACCGCCGTCGGGCATCTGCGGGGAGGGTTCCCTGAAGGTCATGTCGTTCTGCGAAACCTGATGATCGTTCCCGGACTCTCCAGGGGGAAGATCACCGCCATCGTGGCTGTCGCCAACAAAGCAGCAGATTACGATGATCAGGACGCCAACCTCGTTGTCTCCTTTCTGGGAAACATCGAATCTATCGTTGAAAGCAAGAATGCCCAGGAAGTCCTGAAAAGAAGCGAGCATAACTTCCGACAGTCGCTTGAAGATTCTCCTTTCGGTGTGCGCATAGTCTCGAACGAGGGAGATACGCTGTATGTAAATCGTGCCTTCCTGGATATATTTGGATACGACAGCAGCAGCGAAGAGGTTTCTCCGGCTCCTCTCTATACTATGAAAAGCCTCGAGGAGCGCGAGGTTCGTAGAGAAAAACGACGCTCCGGCATAGCCGGACGAGAGGAATACGAAATCGAAATCATGGGGGAAAATGGGACAACCCGTCACTTGCAGGTCTGGCGAAAACCCGTTCTGTGGAACGGGAAGGGACAGTTCCAGGTTCTCTATGAAGATATAACCGCCCGTAAACAGGCGGTCGCGGAACGGGAGCAAGCCTGGAAAGAACTTGGACGGTCGCAGGACACCTTGTCAAGTATCATCGAGTTTCTGCCCGACCCTACTATGGTTATCGATAATGAAGGAAGGATCATTGCGTGGAACCGTGCAATTGAGGCACTAACCGGCACCGCAAAAGAAGATATGCTCGGCAAGAACGACTCTGAATACGCTCTTCCTTTTTACGGAGACAGGAGGCCCATGCTGATCGACATAGTCCTCCACCCCGAGCTCGAGGGGCACACAGACCATTCCCGTATCGGATGGCAGGGAGATACTCTTTACGGGGAAGCCCTCACACCCGCCCTATCGAAACAGGGTCTGTATTTGACGGCCACGGCATCGGCGCTTCGAGACGCGGAGGGGACCGTTATCGGGGCCATTGAATGTTTCCGGGATGAAACAGAGCGCATAAACCTCGAAACCCAGCTGCAGCAATCAGAGAAATTGACCTCCTTAACCCGCATATCGGCGGGTGTTGCCCATGAAATACTAAACCCCGTGGGCATCATGTCCGTGGCCCTGCAGATCGTGGGACACATGAAAAACATCCCCCCGCATGTCTCCGACAAACTCAACGTCTGCATGAACCAGATCGACAGAATTGTCGCGATCACCGATAATCTGAAGGAGCTTTCGCGGCCCGAAACCCAGCACGATATGATCCCTGAAGATATCAACGACGTGATTTCCCGGGTTATCACGGTATATGGGACTCAGATGAAGATAGAGGGAGTCATGACTGACGTCCTGCTGGATCCATCGCTGCCGGCAATTCCTCTGAACAGGAAGAGGATCGAGCAGGTATTGATAAATCTTTTTTCGAACGCGATGGCTGCCATGGAAAAAGTGGACCATAAGCTGCTGACGATAGAAACAAAAAAATATCAGGAGACAAGCAAGGGTACTTTTCTGAGAATCGTTGTCTCTGATACAGGAACAGGCATTGAGAAAAAAAATATTCGCAAGATTTTCGAGCCCTTTTATACCACGCGAAGCCAGGGTAAAGGGATGGGTCTTGGCTTGTCGATATCTCATGCAATCATTCAACAGCACAACGGCAGCATCTGGGCTGAAAACAATGAGTGGGGAGGAAGCACTTTTATCATACAACTGCCTGTAAAAGGAAATACCCATGCCGCATCACAGCCGGATGATTAATTCAAAGGATCGGAGCAAAATTCTCATTGTCGATGATGAAAAGGAAATGGTAGGGTATCTGTCTGAATATTTTGTTTCCAGGGGCTACAGAGTATATGCTGCGGTTGACGGATCAGAGGCACTGCGAAAGGTCGAAACCCTTAATCCTGACGTAGTCCTGCTCGATCTCCTTATGCCGGGGATACACGGAATGGAGGTCCTGACACGGATAAAAAGCTCTCATCCCCGGACGGCAGTCGTCATCATGACCGCCCTTATTAATGAAACGGTCGCGGAGGAGGCTCTTGAAGCAGGCGCCGATGCGTACATTGCCAAGCCCTTCAATCTTGAAAAAATCGAGACTCTCATACGATCTGTCATCGATCGTTATCGATAAGAGGCAATTACCAGGGATGCTACCTGATGTGATGGAGGTGTACCATGTCGGAAAAAGTGAGGAAGGTTCTCGTAGTCGATGATGAAGAAGATTTTTGCTCTCTTACGAAGCAGGCGATCAAGGCGATGACTAATTTCAAGGTAATGACCGCCACCGACGGCAGAAAGGCAGTTAGTCTGGCAAAAAAAGAAAACCCGGATGTTATTCTCCTCGATATTATGATGCCTGGTATGTCCGGCTCTGTAGTTGCTGAGGAACTGCTGGAAAACCCCCGGACAGCCTCGATTCCCATTATCTTCGTTACCGCGATTGTGAAGGATTCAGAGATTAAAGACAGTGATGGGATGCTGGGCAACAGAATGTTTATTGCCAAACCGATCAACGTCAACAATCTGCTTGAGAAGATGCACATGGTGCTTGGACTTCCTCATGTTCCAAAGGAAACATCGGACGAGGATGGATGGTTCCTGACGTAAGTATGCGCCACGTACGTTTCTCTCATGTTCGTGTTTTACCGCGGCCGTTGTTCCTCCTGGTCACTGAGACGTACCCCACGATACGCCTCAGTGATCAGAATGCGCGCGCCGTGCCTCGAGGACTTTTTGTAACACCCTTCTCTATCGGACACTTTCCTACTCAACGATGCCCGCGCTTATAGCACGTTAGTTTTGTGATACAGGCCCGCCGGAGGCGGGCTGTGACGCTTTGTACGAAGACGTCGTCGTGATCACATCACGGTATCATTTCGTTTCGCTCATCGCGATGCCCAACGCGTCGGCTACACCTTCGCCATAGGCAGGGTCAGCTTTGAGGCAGTTACCAATATGGCGGATCTTGATCTCCGTGGGCGCATCGCCCATGGCCCGGGCCGTATTATCGAAAAGCGCCTGTTGCTGCCCGGCATTCATCAGGCGGAAGAGCTTGCCCGGCTGCGTATAATAATCGTCGTCCTGGGGATAGTGGTCCGCGGCTCCATCCAGTGCCAGAGGCGGTTCCCGGAATTCGGGCTGGTCTTGCCATTCGCCATAGCTGTTCGGGTCATACCCCAATCTACTTCCCTGGTTGCCGTCGACGCGCATGGAACCGTCACGATGGTAGATGTTCGTTGTGCAGCGCGGCGCATTGACAGGAATCTGGTGATGGTTGACGCCGAGACGGTAGCGCTGGGCATCGCCATAGGAGAAGAGCCTTCCCTGCAACATCTTGTCCGGTGAGAAACCGATGCCGGGCACAATATTAGCGGGGTTGAAGGCCGACTGTTCAACCTCGGCAAAGTAGTTTTCGGGGTTCCTGTTCAGTTCGAGAGTACCGACCTCGATAAGCGGGTAATCCTTGTGGTACCAGACCTTGGTCAGGTCGAACGGGTTGTATGGCATCCCGGCCGCATCTTTCTCGGGCATCACCTGAATAAACATCGTCCAGCTCGGAAAATCCTTGTCCTCGATCGCTTCATAGAGGTCGCGCTGATGACTCTCGCGGCACGTGCCGATCACTGCCTCAGCCTCGGCATCGGTCAGGTTTTTTATACCCTGCCGGGTGCGGAAGTGGAATTTAACCCAGAAACGTTCGTTTTGCGCATTTATCATGCTGAAGGTATGGCTGCCGAACATGTGCATGTGGCGGTAGCTCAACGGTATGCCGCGATCGCTCATGGTAATGGTGATCTGGTGCAAGGCTTCAGGAAGCGAGGTCCAGAAATCCCAGTTGTTCCTGGCGCTGCGCAGGTTGGTACGCGGATCACGCTTCACCGCGCGGTTAAGGCCGGGGAAGCGCAACGGATCGCGCAAAAAAAAGACCGGTGTATTGTTGCCGACCAAATCCCAGTTGCCTTCTTCGGTATAAAACTTGATGGCTGTGCCGCGAATGTCACGTTCGGCGTCAGCTGCTCCACGCTCGCCGGCCACTGTCGAAAAACGCAGAAAGAGCTCGGTTTTCTTGCCGACCTCCGACATTATCCTGGCCTTGGTGTAGCGGGTAATGTCGTGGGTTACCGTGAAGACGCCGTAGGCGCCCGACCCCTTTGCGTGCATACGTCGCTCGGGTATGACCTCGCGATCGAAGTGGGCCAGTTTCTCCAGAAACCAGACATCCTGAAGCAGCTGCGGCCCCCGGGGACCGGCGGTCATCACATTTTGATTGTCCGCGACGGGCGCCCCGGAAGCTGTTGTCAGTTTCTTCGTTCCATTGTTCATCTTCATTCTCCTTTCCCGATTCGGTGTTTGAATCCAACGAAAAGTCGGGCGGCGCGGCTACCCGATGTCGTTCCTTGTTCCAGACGAAGGGGCACGAATCGCCGGACCATTCCCGGTGGGGGCGTCCGTTTTGAGTTGAAATCTCAACCCCCCGAATATCTGTGTACTATGCATTATTGTACCTGTATTCACAAGCTATTTTTTATCAACTGTGCCATTCGGCATGACTTGACTACAGAGCTTTTTTCTGACATAAAAACGCTCTATGGCGTGGATCGAAACTATCATTCGGGCACGATCCACCGTAGAGTACTATTTGACGGCTTCGTAAAATGGTACCGGAGGCATGACCTCCGGCTCTCTAACCGGATGTTGCGTTGCAAGCATCCTTCGTGCCTGAGGCGCACTCAAATGTACGCCTCATTCCTCAAGGCGTATGCGCCTTGCTTGCACGACTCTTAAAGGGAGACCTTTCATTTTGTCATTTCGAGGAGCAATAGGGTTCGTCGCTTGGCCTTTCGGGGAAGAGTGATAACGAAAGGCTCCATCACCTTATCCGAGAATTTGTGGGCCACGGCTTCATAGGAATAGCCGAAACGTGCTCCGTCCCGAACAATCAGTTGACGCTGGTTTTTTAACTAACGATATGGGAATGACTGAGCTCTCTTCCTCCAGAAGGGTCGATACCGTTACGTCAAGAGCACGAGTGTGAAGGTCGGCTGGGTGGTGATGTGAAACATGGTGATTCCCGCTCGTTACATCCCGGCAACATCAGCGATCACATGTTCGTACTTGAGACCTGTCAGGAAACTTTTGTCAAGAAAAAATGCCTGAAAAACTAACAATTGACGGACTTTAAAAAGTGTGTAAGATAATGAAGATATGGAAAGTTACATTCTTCAGTACCCTCATGGATGCCTGAAGAAGGGTCGGACATATGTACCAGCAAGGTTTCTGAAAAGGAAATTTCGACATGCCATTGGACCATTGGTGTAATACGTGCCCTGAAAAATTTGACAGTATTGATAAAATTTTCAGCCATATTCACAGAGGTAACACCATTTTCATAGGCTCCGCCTGTGCCGAGCCTCAGTATCTTGTCCAGAGCCTGATCAGTTATGTCGACTCGAAGCCCAAGGCTTTTGTCGACGCGGAAGTGATCCACGTAAGAACGCTGGGTGTCGCCCCCTACGCGCAGGAAAAATACAAGCAAAACTTCCGCCACAATTCCTTCTTTATCGGCGAGAGTACACGTACTGCCGTCAATACGGGACTGGCGGACTATACCCCCATTTTTCTCTTCCAGGTCCCCCAACTCATGAGCGAGGGACTTGTCAAGATTGATGTCGCCCTTATACAGACGTCCCCGCCGGATATACACGGCTTCATGAGTCTCGGAATAAGCGTGGACATTGTAATGTCCGCCGTAAGGAACGCGCCCGTTGTAATCGCACAGATTAATTCCCATATGCCTCGAATACACGGTGACACGTTTATTCACATCGATGACATTGATTTCGCCGTAGCCTACGACGAGGAACTGCTCGAGTATGTGCCTCAGGCCGACAGCGAGATCGCTCAGAGAATCGGGAGAAACGTAGCACGTCTCATTGAGGACGGTGATACGATCCAGGTGGGCTACGGAAGCATTCCCAACGCCATCCTCGCCAATCTTTTAGAGAAAAAACATCTGGGCGTTCATACGGAGCTTATCAGTGATGGAATCGTGGAACTTATGAAACGCAATGTTATCGACAATTCGCGCAAAAGCATAGACAGGGGCAAAACCGTTGCGACATTCTGTATGGGCAAGCGTGACACCTATCGGTATCTTCATGATAACCCGTCCATTGAGTTCCGTCCTATCGACTACACCAACAATCCCCTCATCATCTCCCAACACAGCAACATGGCGGCTATCAACAGCGCGCTGGAGATTGATCTTACCGGCCAGGCAACGGCTGAATCCATCGGCAAGACATCCCACAGCGGTGTGGGGGGGCAGGCGGATTTCATGAGGGGAATTCCTCTGTCAAAAAGAGGGAAAACCATCCTGACCCTCAAATCCACGGCAAGGCAAGAAACACTGTCACGGATTGTACCGTTTCTGGGAGAAGGAGCCAGCGCCACCCTCATACGGGGAGATGTCCATTATGTTGTCACTGAGTACGGAATAGCCTACCTCCACGGGAAAAGCATTCGGGAACGGGCAATGGACCTCATCGCCATCGCCCATCCGAAGTTCAGGCCGTGGCTCGTTTCCGAAGCCAAAAAAGCCGGCTTGATTTACAGAGACCAGGCATTCATTCCTGGAGAAAAGGGCATCTATCCCGCAGAACTTGAAACGCGCAGGACGACGAAGTCAGGTCTTGAAGTCCGTTTCAGGCCAATAAAAATCAGTGACGAAGACCTGCTCAAGGACTTTATTTATTCCCTGTCGGAAAACAGCCTCAGCCGGAGATTCATGACTGTCCGGACTAATATACCTCATGAACAGCTCCAGGAATTTGTCGTGATTGATTATTCCAGGGAAGCGGCAATACTTGCCGTTCTCGGAGAACCGGGCAGAGAAGTGATTGTCGGTGTCGGTCGATTTTTTATTGATCCTGATACACACACAGCGGAGGTCGCCTTTACCGTCGGAGATAACTATCAAAACAAGGGCATCGGCACGGAGTTGCTCTCGTATCTGACCTACCTGGCCAAGCGCCAGGGACTTATCGGGTTCACCGCGGAGGTTTTTTCAGACAACCTTCCCATGTTGCATGTTTTTGAAAAAGGAGGGTTCGATATTGACAAAAGAACTATCGCGGGTGTCAGTGAATTGAAAATGACCTTCAGAGACAAGGTCTGACACTCTCGCGCTCACAAAAAAGCCGGTCAGGAAAGAGGATTCGCCCTGTTTCCTGACCGACCGGAAAGTCCCGCCACACTACCCTATCGTTTCAGGTTGTAATTATACCACTGCCGCGAGTTGAAAGCCTCTGTTATGATGTTTACCGCCACATCGAAATCGAGGTTTTTCGTGTTGATTACCAAGTCGTAATGCATCGGATCGGTCATGTCCGTGCTGAAGTACTTGCGTATAAAGCCTCTCCTGGCAGAATCCGCCATGACAATCTGCTTTTTCGCCTCGCTTTCTGAAACCTCGTACTGCTGAGCGAAGGAATCTACTCGCTTTTCAAGCGGCGCGATCACGAGAACACGGAGACATACTTCCTGCGGCAGGATGAAGCTGGCGCCTCGTCCGACAATGATCGCGTAGCCGTGGGCACCGATCGCGCTCACCACTTTTACAAGGTGATCCAGGTATTCGTAGGACCAGAGGTGATGATCATCCAAAGCCTGAAGCCATTCATCAAAAATCGACCGGTCCTGTTCATCGAGGGTTTTGATAACCTGTTCGCTCACCTTCGCGTTCTCTGCGATCTTTGTCACGATTGATGAATCAAAGAAATCTATACTCAGACTTTCTGCCAGTTTTTGCGCGATTATACTCCCCCCGGCACCGGCTAACCGGGACATGGTAATTACCGGACGGATCGGGCTTTTGTACTTCTTCTTCTGTTCAATCTGCCATCTGTTGATCTGCTCTTCCACGATCTTCTCGAACGGTTTTTTGGATAGGGATGACCTTTTCATACTATTTCACTCCTTCTTCCGGCATACGTCAAAGTCTTTGAAAAACTATCCGTTGTGTCATTTCGACCTCTCCCCCGTCACTTTGCTCGGGACATGGATTTCTCGTCGTGATGCCCCTCGAAATGACCAATAAAGGTCTCATACGTCAACACACTGAAATTCCCCTGAACCGGCTGCCGGGAGACAACAACGTGCGCTTTTCGGACCCCGCCTCATGCTCTCGAACAGCCGAAGATCTCTGAACCTGGAACGGACCTGAAGAGGTTCAGCCTGCCCTCCATTTCGGAAATGGTCACATGCTATAGATTTTCCCTCTTACTTGCAAGGTAAATTACGTGATGCCCTGCATCTCTCTCGATGAGGATCCCTCGAAGGCGTGCCCTCTCAGTCGAAGCGCAAGATGATACGACAATCGGCCACGGTCGCCCCGTGACCCTGAGCGTGCAGCAGCAGCGGATTGATATCCATCTCATCAATTTCAGGATGATGCGTCGCCAGGTCGGAGAGACACATCATCAACCGTTCCAGGGTATCGGTATCTGCAACGGGACGGCCACGGAAGCCCTGGAGCAACTTCCAGCCCCGGATCTCCCGGATCATGCGATGCGCCTCGTTCCGGGCAATGGGCGCGAGCCGAAAAACAACATCCCCCAGAACTTCAACAAAAACACCTCCCAGACCGAACATGAGCAGGGGACCCACGGCGTTACGCTTCATGCCTATGATTACCTCTTCTCCGGCAGGAGCCATTTTCTGGACCAGAACGCCCTGAATCAGCGCTTCCGGATCATATCTGCCGGCGTTGGCTATAATCCCGCGGAAGGCATCCCCGGCTTCCTCCCTGCTGTTGAGATTCAGCATAACGCCGCCCGCGTCTGACTTGTGTATGATCTGGTCGGAAACGATCTTCATGACCACGGGGAAACCTATGGTTTCGGCAATGTCCGCCGCTTCCTGTTCATTTCCGGCCAATTGTGTCGGGAGGGTTTGAAAGCCATAGCACTGAAGCAGCTCCAGGCCATCCAGTTCTCCGAGATAGGTTCGGCCCCGGGCGGCGCATCGTTCGATTATTGTGCGCGCCCTCTCCCGATCATGATCAAGGGTGAGCTCCGGTAACTGGGGGCGATTGAGCCAGTGGGCATATCTGTAAAGGGCACTGAATGCCTTTGCGGTGTTTTCAGGAAACTTGTATACGGGATAGCCATGTTCCTGAAGAAACTTGACTCCCGGGGAAACATCGATGATTCCCATGAAACAGCAGAGAATGGGCTTCCCGGTCCGTCGTGCCACACGAACCACTGCTTCCGCCGTTCCCAGAGCGTTGGTCATGGACTGCGGGGTTAGAATGACCAGCGCTCCGTCCACCCCGGGATCGTTGATGACTGTCCGCAGGGCGCTTTCGTAGCGGTCCTGGGTAGCATCTCCGATAACGTCCACGGGATTGTGGATATTCGCGGTCCGGGGCAGGTGCCTGGCCAGCTCCCGTATGGTTTCGTCCTGAAATGCGGCAAGTTCCAACTCCGACGAAACGGTCACATCGGTAGCAATGATTCCCGGCCCGCCGGCATTGGTGACAATGGCCACACGGTTCCCGTTCGGCAGCTTGCGCCGCAACTTGCCCAGGGCACTTTCTTGCTTGTAGGAAAAAACATTCGCGAAATCAAATAATTCGTCCACCGTATCGGCGCGAATTACCCCTGATTGCTTAAAGATCGCCTCGTAAACCGTTTCAGTACCCGCCAGGGCCCCTGTGTGGGAACTCGCGGCCTGTGCCCCCGCCCCTGTACGGCCGGATTTGACGACAAGCACCGGGGTCGGACGACTTCCGGAGGTGATCTCTTTAACAACTTCTATGAACTCCGTACCTCTACGCAGTTCCTCCACGTAGAGCATGATAACCGCCGTATCGGGATCGGTATGAAGGTAGCGTAGAATATCCAGTTCGTCCACATCGGCCTTGTTGCCGATAGAAACGAATTTAGAGAAACCAAACCCACGGTCGGCGGCAAAGTCAAGAACGGCGGTACACAAGGCGCCACTCTGGGATATAAACGATATATTGCCCGTGGCGGGCATGTGAGAGGAAAAGCTGGCATTGAGGCGAACGGCAGGGATGGGATTGATGACTCCGAGGCAGTTCGGTCCGATAAGCCGGATTCCCGCTTCACGACAGATGGACACGATGCGGTCCTCCAACTTTCGTCCCTCATCGCCCACCTCGCGAAAACCGGCGGATACGATGACGATGCCCTTGATGCCGTGCTCCACAGATTCTTCGACCGCCTTCAGCGTACCCTGAGGAGACAGGACGATTATGGCAAGATCGACCATATCGGGGATTTCCCGAATGGCTGGATAGGCTCGAACGCTGAGAATGGACTTGGCCGTGGGATTGACCGGATACAGGGTTCCGGTAAAGCCCCCCTGAAGGATATTGGCGAAGATGTCATGTCCCACCTTCCCCGGTGTGGTCGAAGCGCCGACCACCACCACCGACTGCGGGGCAAAAATGGCATCAAGATTGTTCGGGATCGAATATTCCATCGTAGCGGACTCCTGTTTGTGAATCAGTGACTGCGGTGCAACAGATCACACACCCGTTACCGGTTATGGCCCCCATGCCTCACGCGCCGATAATGAGGCGTACTTCGGGATACGCCGAAGTGACGAAGGAGGGAGCGTAATCAAGCATTCGACTCTCGTCCCGGAAATCATGCCTCCGGTGATTTTTCACGGAGCCGTCGAAATCAGAATTAGTGGGAATATAGCGAGAACCGCCCCGGAGGTCAATGGTAAACACTCTTTATCGTCTCTGCACCTTCGCACCTTCATCCACTATCGATGCTCACCATTGCGTCCCGGTTCTCAAAGATCAACCCGCCGGACAGGGTCTTCCCTCATCAATCGGCACTGTTTCGAAAACGGTCCGGACCTCCGTGCGGTGGATGTCTCAGGACCGTTTTTTGTTTCGATCATATATTTCTTTGACAATTTCGAGTTTCGACATACCGGTGGTATCGATATCCAGCCGCTTCGCCTCATCTTCCAGAAAGGAATAGCTCTCCGAAATGAGCGGATAGGCCGACTCAAAGGATTCAAAATAGGCGAGATCATTGCGGGTTTCTTTGTACGTCTCATGAAATTCGACAATGGCCCGTATCGTGTTCTTGATAAAATAATCGTTGAAAAAACGTCGTCTTGATTGGTCCACCCTTTTCATCTCAGCTCCTGTTTAGTCTCGAGCGCCTCCGATGTCTTTTATTTCCGCAAGGGAACAATACAGCACGAAACGGTCCTAGTGGTCCCGAAAACAATTACACAACAAGCCCTCATCATGCCGGCATGAATGTTCGGAAATATCCAGCCACAAAGGATTGCTCCAGTCAGGGGGAACCGTCCGCACATCGTCCCACAGACCTACTATCATACCGCCCTGACGGATGAGGCGCCGTTCGGCATCGTGAACCCGATCACCCTGCCGGAAAGAAACCAGGAGTGAAAAGAAGTTCAGTTCCCGACCTTTTTCGACGTTCACCGTGTCGGTACTGTCTATCATGTAGCGTACCGACGGCCCCAGGGACGCGCCCACCGTCGAGGGCGGACGGCACACAAGAAAACTGTATGCCGATACGATTCTGTCGAAACAGTACCGGCTGAGATTCCATCCCGGAACATTTCTGTCCCGTTGCCCGGGCGAAAGCACCTGGACAACCGTTCCGTTGGAATCCGCAAGTTCAAGCCCGTCCGAACGATATACCTGCCATCTTTCAGGAGCCTGACAACTGAAGTCAACGACCCCTGCCGAACCGTTTCTTGAGACAGACATGTGGCCCACCACGAAGTAGTCATCTTTCACGGCACGCCTGCCCTTAAAGACGGGTACGCCCATGTCGTCAAAATCCGGGCCGCATCTGACTATCTGCTCATACCAGGAAAATGAGTCGAAAACATCTTCCTCGGTGTCCGGAAAATACCGTATGGCAAGCCGTACGTCCTCCCTGTTTTTTCCCGTCACACCGGGTATCCCTGTGTCGTCATCACCGGCGGGAATCTCGTCCATCTCGGGTATTTCAAGGGAAAAAGCACCCGACATGTCTCTGAACCACAGGTACCACCCCGGAAATCCGTTATCGGATACGACCTGTGAAACATGCTTAAAGCCAAGGTGTTCCCGAACCCCATCGTTCCGGAAGGCGTTGAGCAACACTTCGTTGATCAACGTTTCCACAGACGCGACAGGGTCATATCGTTCTCGTACAGTCATTGGTACCACACCACCTCGTTCAGAAAACGTTTCCGCGCCCTTCACCCGGGGAGGGGCGCGGAAACGGCAAAAGTCTTATTGTTGTATCTTCCTGTACCCGGGCCAGCGATCCATGAAAAAATCCTGTATCAAGAGCAGGTTGATAATCATGATAAGGAATGCCGCGGCGTTTTCCGAGGGGTGGGAGACTCCCGACGAAACCCCGAGGAGTTGAGGACCCCAACTGTAGTATGCCCAGGCAAACAGAAGCCCTACGACAACGGCAACCACCGTTTTGAGTATTCCTCGAACGACCCCGGAAAGCCTCGCGTAGGCCTGGCCGAAGAGCGTATTCTGCAGAATGGCCACGACAAGAACAAAGTTGGCCATGGTAACCGTATGGCTGTATCGCCAGCCGAAATTGGCCTCGTTCTGCCCGCCTATGTAGGCCTCGTACCAGAGGTAGTCGAAAATATACAGCTGTATCCGGAATATGACATAACCCAGCACAAGACTTCCCACCGCAAGAAAGATAAACCGCCACGGCTGTCGCGACACGAGAGTAAAGGGCCGGCCGTCCCAGAGGTGGATCGTGAGAAATACCGCCACCACGGACAGAAACAGGATGCCGAGACTGAATTCAGCGCTCCTTGTGTGCGCTATCCCCTGCCACCAGGGTGGAACGGCGGTGTATATCTGCTGGGGATAAAACATGGAACCAATGTGGGGATGAAAGAAAATCGCGTACAGTATGACGCTTATGACGGCGATCATGCACCACATCGCGATACCCCTCCTTGGTTGTTTTAATTCGGGAAAGAGATCTTTTCCGATACCGAACATAAACCACGTGCTGATGAGGAAAAAAGGAACGGAGAGAGAGAGCATCGCCCAGGAAGCTGTTTCCCTGGCGGATGTCAGATCCTGACCGAATTCTCCATACTGGGTCAGACTGCTCCAGTTGAAATATGTCACACCCAGATTGCCTATCAGCAAAAACACAACCCCCATAACCAATACAAGATATACGACAATTGTCGTCAGGGAAAGCGCCAGTCCTTTCCCTATGGGGTTGGCATTATCCAGGAAACTGCGCCTGAAGGGCCAGAAGTCAAAAAGTTCCACCTGCCAGAGAATTATAAGAAGCGTCCAGACCACCAGTGAAAAACCAAGTAATGGCGTATAAAGCTTGAATATTCCCGCATTGGAGAAAAAGATCCACCAGATGACGAAGATCGCCACAATCTGGAAAACCAGGCAGGCCAAGCCTGACATGCCGACGGACCATCGCGGAGCGAGAACACGCGATTCAATCCAGTTATTGTTATCTTTTACGTTATTCATGACATACCCCCAGTAGCTATCTTCCGGCTCCGGATCTGTCGAAGAGATCCGCCGGGAAGGCGGATACCGGCCGCATCAGGACCGGCCTATCCGCCACCCGCCTGTTCAAGAGCGAACAAGCACCGCCTTGATTCTGTCTAAAACACAATGTCATCACCATTTCCCAAGTAGACATTGGACGTCTTCGCTCGAGCGAGGGTACCCACCTTCTTGTACGACAGGTTCTTGTCGGTCCCCTCGACGATGGCAAGACCTTCACGGGCGGCCTTTTCAGCCCAAATCCACCCGGTACAGTGGTTACAGCCGATCTTTGTCATCTTCATGGCTTTCAGACCCTGAATCAGGTCGTCCATGCGGGGATCCCAGTCTTCAAAGGGCGATATGTGCAACCCGCCGTAACATCCGTAGTTCTTGTCGCCATCCTTGAAGTTTCTCCGCGAATAGTTGAAGAGCGTGAGAATACCCGGATGGCAGCAACCGGTCACTGTCACGTAGCCCTTGTCTTTAATCTTGAAGTACATGACGTTCTCGCCTCTTACCTGGAGCGTCGCGGGACAGTCGAAAAACACAATCGCCACTCCATCCTGCAACTTGTACAGCTTGTTTTCCTCGGTCACAATGAGCTCACCCGTATGAGGCACTGTATTCTTCGGGCAGCCCGGTGTTGAAGAAAAATCGGCTCCCTTGAGAAGCTCGAAGCTTTTCTTCATGGACGTTCCGGGAAAGTAAATTTTGATATCCGGTTGATGTTTCAGGGTGCTTTCGAGACCGAAGTAGTGGTCGATATGGTCGTGCGAAATGATCAAGGTATCGATTTCCTTGTTTTTCAACATTGTATCGATTCCGTCTTTAGCAAAGACATAATCCATCCAGTCCCGGCTCCAGCCGGAGTCCAGAAGATATTTCGTTTTGGTGCCGTCAAGGGCCTCCACTTCCACGAGGGCAGCATAGCCGCCAAGGTTTTCCTCGTCATAAGAAACATCGTACTGGTTTGAGTTAATTCCACCGGCATTCTTGATATCACGGCCAAGTGTGGCGTTATCGAACCAGCTCGTTTCGGAGATGCAATGTACCTTGAGGCTTTTGATTTCCCCGAAGTCCTCCGCTTTACCCCGCCCTTTCTGGGCATGGGCCGTCGACATTCCGACGATTCCGCCGGAAAGGGCGACACCGGCTCCTGTAGCCGCAAAACCTTTCAAAAAATCTCTTCGTTTCATTGTTCTGTACTCCTCTTCTGATTCTCTCTGTGACGAAGGAGGCGGAGACCTTTCTTCTCCCCTCATCCCTCATCGTTACTGTTTATCTTACCCTCCCGCGCTGCCTCTGCAGGCATCACAGGGGTCGCGAGCCCCCGGGGTTCGGGTCGACTACCCCACACACAGGGTTTGTCGTCGTATTCCGCGATCACCTCCCACGGACGGTTCATTCTTTTTCCACCCAAACGGCATGGGAAGCCAGGACTGAAGATTTCAGGAGATGGGTGATGCACCGTCCCGCGTCACTTCCCTGAAGTTCTACATTGCCGGACTCCCATTTGATAACGATCATACCGTCACTGCGTACCGTAGCATGTTGATACAGCTTTATTTCCGCCACCTTTCCATCCATCGTGTCTTCCGCAATCCGCTGGAGGGTCTCTTCCAATTCCCGGCAATCACCCCCGGCAACCCGTAACCTGATGGTCTCCATCCACTGCATAGCTGCTACCCTCTCCTGTGTCGCTACCTTTTACCTAACACAATGTGTGCCAATTAATTGTTGTTATTAATAGCAAGTATTTACGAGGGCCTGAAGCCCTCCTGACCGGGACATACGACGTTTTTTCTTGCGAAAGATCGCAGTTTAATGTATAGCATTGCGAAAAATCGCAGTTCGAGGCAACAGATACTATGGGTGAGCATGAGTTTTTTCGAGAGATGGTAAAGCGCATTTGCGGAAGTCTGAACATTACAACGGTCTTGCGATGGTCCTTCGACTACCTCGTCCAGACCTCCTTCCCCCTGGACAGGCTGTTACTGTTACTGTACGAACAGGATCTCGGTGTAATACACACCATAGCCCTTGCAACGGCTTCTACGAGCAGACGTCTCAGCACGGTGACCCCGCTGACACCGGAAGTCAGGGCGGCCATGGATAATCCCGACATGCCGCATATCAGGATCATCAACAGGTCCAAAGACGATCCCATAAATAACCAACTCACGACATCCCTGGACCTGTCCGATGCGTCAATCATTTTTATGCGCCTGATCATTGAAAAAAAGAGGCTCGGCACCCTCGCCCTTGTGGCAAAGGGTCCGGACCGGTACACACAACAGCATATGCGTTGGCTTGCTCCTTTGAACGAGGCCTTTGCCGTCGCTCTTTCCAACACTCTCGAACACGAGGAGACACTCCGGCTTAAAGAGCTGCTCAGGGAAGAAAATCTGTATCTTCAGAAGGATCTGCTGAACCTGTGTCCCGATGAGATTATCGGCGCCGATTTCGGCCTGAAGAATGTCATGGACATGATCAGCGTTATCGCACCCCTGGAAAGTCCCGTGCTGCTTCTCGGAGAAACGGGGGTGGGAAAGGGTGTCATGGCCGGCGCGATTCATAATTTGTCCCCCCGACGCAAAGGTCCTTTCATCGCTGTAAATAGCGGTGCCATCCCTGATACGCTCATCGACAGCGAACTGTTCGGCTACGAAAGGGGCGCCTTCACCGGCGCCGTCGAGCAAAAGTACGGACGGTTCGAGCGGGCGGACCAGGGAACGATTTTCCTGGACGAGATCGGAGACTTGCCCGCCCATGCGCAGACACGGTTACTGCGTGTTCTCGAAGACAAAACCATTGAGCGTGTCGGAGGCTCGAAATCGATCTCCGTGAACATCCGGGTCATCGCGGCTACCCACCGCAATCTCGAGGAGATGGTGAGGAAGGGCCTATTCAGGGAAGACCTGTGGTTCCGAATAAACATGTTTCCCATCCACATTCCGCCCTTGCGGGAGAGAAAGGTGGATATACCGGCATTCGTAAACAATTTCATAGATATCAAGGTTCAGCAATTGAAATTGTCAAAAAAGCCGGAACTTGCACCGGGTGTTATCGACCGCCTCATGAATTATGAGTGGCCCGGCAATGTGCGGGAACTGGAAAATGTTGTGGAGCGGGAAATGATTTTGAACCGCGAGGCTCCACTGCAATTCCGTTTTCTGGACAGAAGCAGGAGAGATGGTACCACTTCGGAACATTTCCGGAAAGCGCCGGAGGGCATGCAGGGGCTCGAGCAAATGACCGGCGACTACATCCGCCGGGCTCTTCAGATGACAAACGGTGTTATTCATGGACCCGAAGGCGCGGCCGCGTTACTCAAAATCAACCCCAGCACGCTTCGAAGCAGACTGAAAAAATTGGGCATCCCTTACGGGAGACGCGTGCGGAACCTTTCAAAGCCGGAAAATAAGAAAGCGGGGGCGGGACGCAAGGGTTGAGATTGCTCTCCTCCCCTCAACCCCTTCAACCCCCCGGAAGGTCCGGGGTCACGGGAAGGTCCTGAACACCGCGCCTCCTGATTCATCCCGGTTTCAGGACCATGAAAGTTCTTGTTTTCCTCCGAAAAGAGTACTAAAAGCCTCTCCAGAAGCCATACTATCAATCGCTTCGGAGAATCGGATGAAATCATTTCTCGTTCTGGCAGATCAGGATGCCTATCAACAGATTGCGGCCTCCTTCCGTTCCCGTCCGCAAACCAGGATCGACCATGCGTCCGACCAGGCTGCGGCGCTTCATCTTCTCCAGCGCCATCGTCACGATCTTGTGTTCATAGATCTTGACATGTTGCGGAAGTCCAGTCCCGATGGTAATTACAAGGGAGCCATGCAGCTCTACTGGGTGGCCTATCCCGATATTGAAATAATCGTCATGGCTCCCCAGGCAATGATCCGGGAAGCAGTGCTCGTCGTCAAGGAAGGTGCAAGCAACTATTTGACCTACCCCCTGAATACCGACGAGGTGAAATACGTCACCGAAAGCCTCTACGAGTCAATAATCGTCCAGTCGACCCTCGATTACATGCAAAGCCAGTTCTGGGAAGGAGACGCCCTCGAGCTGATCCAGACCAGGAGTCCCGCCGTGATGAAACTTCTCGACAAAGTCCGATCCGTGGCGGTAACGAACAGCACCGTTTTGATCTCCGGTGAAACGGGCACGGGGAAAGGCGTTCTGGCCAAGCTGATTCATCGGCACAGCAACCGGAAAAAGGGGCAGTTCATCAGTGTCCACTGCGGCGCCATTCCCGAAAGTCTTCTTGAAAGTGAACTGTTCGGTCACGAGCGGGGAGCTTTCACGGGGGCCGTCCGGCGACAGATGGGCAAATTCGAGATTGCCCATGGAGGAACTGTTTTTCTTGACGAAATTGGAACGATCAGCCTTGCCGCCCAGATCAGGCTGCTCCAGGTGTTGCAGGACGGCATATTCAGCCGTGTGGGAGGGGAAGAAGCCCTTGAGGCCGATGTCCGGGTCATAGCGGCAACGAACATAGACCTCCGGAAGCTCATCAATGAAGGTCAATTCAGAAGAGACCTTTATTACCGCCTGAACGTCTTCCCTATAGAAATGCCTCCCCTGCGGGATCGGCGGGAGGACATTCCTCTTCTCGTTTCCTTTTTCCTGAAGAAGCTCAACAAGTTCTCCACAAAGGTCATTCATGATGTGCACCCTGACGTACTCGCGGCCTTTCAGGAATACTCCTGGCCGGGAAACATTCGTGAATTGCAGAATCTCATTGAACGTGCTCACATCATCGAAACATCACCGGTTCTCACGCCGGAGAGCTTTCCGGGAGAACTATTCGATACCGACGGCCCGTCGCCGACCTTCACGGTTGACACCTTCACGACGCTTGCCGACACGAGGCGCAGGGCCGTTGAAGCCGTCGAGAAACGCTATCTGCAAGATCTTCTGACGGAAGAAGGCGGAAGCATCAAAGAAACGGCCCGCCGTGCCGGGATCACCACGCGTCAGATCTCGAAGCTGATGAAACGACACGGTTTCAGGAAGGAATATTTCAAACCTCCCGGTACCGGCCCTCGGCCTTCGGGGAAAAACCCTTGAGACGGGCGACCATTTTGAGCGCCGTTCCAGCCGTCGACGCTCTGACAGGAACTCGTGGTTCCGGTCATGACAAAACAGGAACTTTCTGTTCCTATTCATTATCCTCCATAATTTCAATAGCTTAAGCGCAATAAAACCTGCCGTCGCCATTCCCCGGACGGAAAAGCGGAACTTTGCGTTCCTGAATCAACCTGCGACAAGTACATAATCGTAGTAATAATAAGACGTTATTACTGTGGCATATGGATTGCTAATTTACAGGTAACGGAAGCCTGATCTGTGAAAGGATCAGTGCCTGTCCGGCATTACAGATGGAATGGAGAAGTGATGACGATGCAGCAGGAAAGTATGGAAATGGAAGAGGTGGAGCCTCCCCTACGACAGGAGGCGGGAACGGCCCCGGCAAGCCACAGCGGAACAGTCCCCGGAAACACAATGGCTGCAAGGGAGTCCATGGGCTCCCGAACCGCCGCGTTTCGGGGACGTTTCTTTTCGGAGATCACCGACGCCCAGTGGAACGACTGGCGCTGGCAGATACGGAATGCCTTTGAAACAGGCCCTGATCTGGAAAAAATTCTGAACCTCAGCCATGATGAACGGGCGGCTCTTTCCCTCGGAACGGGAGGCTTTCCGTTTCTGATTACCCCCTATTACGCGAGTCTTCTCGATCCCGACGATCCCTCGCACCCCCTTCGGCGAACCGTTGTTCCCGTCACCGCAGAGATGATCCATTCACCGGGTGAACTGCAGGATCCCCTCAGCGAAGACGCCCACACGCCCGTACCGGGCCTTGTTCACCGCTATCCCGACAGGGTCCTCTTCCTGGTCTCCGATTTCTGCTCCACCTACTGTCGCTATTGTACGCGTTCCCGCATGGTGGGGCGTCCCGGAGCGGGACGGGGGGGAACTGTTGAACGGTGGCGGGCGGGCATCGAATACATTGAATCAAACAGGCAGATCCGGGACGTGGTCATTTCCGGGGGAGACCCCCTGACGCTCTCCGATGACCGGCTTGAGTGGCTCCTGACCCGGCTCCGCCGCATTCCCCACGTGGAAATACTGCGCATCGGGTCGAAGGCGCCCGTAGTGCTTCCTCAACGGATCACGGAGCCCCTGACGCGCATGCTGAAGCGATACCATCCTCTGTGGGTAAACCTGCACTTCACTCACCCCGAGGAGTTGACGGAGGAAGTACGCCGGGCCTGTGAAAAACTTGCCGACGCCGGCATTCCCCTCCAGAGCCAGACGGTGTTGCTTTCCGGAATAAACGACCGCTCCTCCACGCTCATGGAGCTTTTTCACGGGCTGCTACGCATGAGGGTCCGGCCCTACTATCTTTTTCAGTGCGACCCCATCGTCGGTTCAGGACATTTCCGGACATCCCTGTCGACGGGACTCTCGATAATGAAGGACCTGCGGGGATATACGACAGGCTTTGCCGTTCCTCTCTACGTTATCGACACCCCCGGGGGCGGGGGGAAGATTCCGGTAATGCCCGAATGTGTCATGGGACATGACGGAGACACGGTTCTGCTGAAGAATTTCGAAGGGAAAATGTACCGTTACCGAGACAATGCCGAGCTCTCCCACGCGCTGATTGATGAAGGAGTTCATTAGCCATGAGAATCGGCATGACCTACGACCGTATCGACGACTACCTCAGCACCGGCTACAGCCGGGAAGCCGTCGCCGAGTTTGACTCGAAGGAAACCATCGACGCGATAGCGGGAGCGCTCCACGAGCTGGGACATGAGCCGATCGCCATCGGTAACGTCCGGGCACTGACGGCCCGCCTTGCAACCGGTGACCGATGGGACCTGGTTTTCAACATTGCCGAAGGACTCAAGGGGTTCGGAAGGGAATCTCAGGTGCCTGCACTGCTGGAGGCCTATGACATTCCCTACACCTTCTCCGATCCTCTGACGCTGGCCCTTTCGCTCCACAAGGGAATGGCGAAGCACGTGCTGCGGGACCTGCATATCCCTACACCGGACTTTGCGGTCGTGAAGGATACGGAAGATATGGAGCATATCTCCCTCCCCTGGCCACTCTTCGTAAAACCCGTTGCTGAAGGCACGAGCAAGGGTATCCGGGAATCCTCGCGGGTAACGAACCGTGCCGATCTTGTCGCCCATTGTGCCAGGATCATCGGCGATTTCAAGCAACCGGCCCTGGTTGAAACCTATCTTCCGGGCCGTGAGTTTACCGTGGGAATCCTGGGAACGGGCAAAAGGGCGGCGTGTCTCGGCGTTCTTGAGGTCCTGCTTCGGGGAAACGCTGAAAAGGGAGTATATTCCTTCGCGAACAAGGAACACTACAAAGAACGGGTGATCTATCGTCTCGTCCGGGATCGGGGTGCCCTGAAAGCGGCGGAAACGGCCCTCGCGGCATGGCGCGGCCTCGGTTGCCGTGACGCCGGACGAGTCGATATCCGGGAAGATGAAGAAGGTATTCCGAATGTCATCGAGTTGAACCCTCTCGCCGGGCTTCACCCGGTAAATTCGGACCTGTCCATTCTCGCTTCCCGAACGGGAATGCCCTACAGGTCCCTCATCAGGGCGATACTTGACGCCGCGCTGACCCGTATGGAAGACACGCCGGCCTCCATGGCACTATGAAGAAACCACTGATCGCCCTGGTTCACAATGTTCCTGCCAGCGAAGGAGCTCCCGGCTACGCGGCATCCCTGGATGTGATTGTTCAGTTGGAGGCCGTGGAGGAGGCCCTCGGTCACTTGGGCTATCCTTTTTCCAGAGTTCCCTTCACCCGGGACCTCCATGCCTTTCTGGCTCGCTTCAGGGAAACCGATGCCGGTGTTATTTTCAACCTGTGCGAGACCGTCGATGAAGATGCCTCCCTGGGGCCCCACCCCGCTGCTGTTTTCGAACTGATGGACATTCCATTCACCGGGTCATCGTCTCAAGCGCTCATGTACAGCACCGACAAGGGGATGGCGAAACTGGTCATGGCCGCGTCGGGCATAAACACACCCGGGTTCCTGGTATACGACGGACATTCGCCCTGGAATCCCCACACCCTGAGATTCCCCGTCATCGTGAAACCCCGCTTCGAAGACGCCGGCATCGGAATCGACCAGGAATCTATCTGTGAAGACCCTGAAGCGCTGGCGAAGTTCCTGCCCCTCTCTCAAGCCCGATTCGGGGAATGTATTGTGGAAGAATATATAAACGGACGGGAATTCAACCTGTCCGTCATCTGCAATCCTTCACCGACACCACTTCCTGTGGCCGAAATCGATTATTCATCCTTCCCGGAAGGCCTGTACCCGATCCTGGGGTACGCCGCCAAGTGGGATGTGGATTCCCCGGAATACGTCAACAGTCCCCGAGTATTCCCCGCCGACCTCGACGATGACCTGGCACACGACCTCGAGGAAACGGCCCTTCTCTGCTTCCGACTTTTTCACCTTCGGGACTATGGACGGGTAGACATGCGGCTGACCTCGAAGGGAGAGATTTCCGTTCTGGAGATCAACGCCAACCCCTGCCTCAGCCCCGACGCGGGCTTCGCCGCGGCCTTCGGGCAGACGGGAGGCACTTATGCGGAGATGATCGGAAGGATACTTGCATCAGCCCTGAACAGGACGTCCAAGCCGTGATTCGACCCCTTACACCTTCCGACAGAAACGCTGTAAGCCTGCTTCTTCAGGCCACGGGCGTGTTCAGCAGGGAAGAACACCGTGTGGCCATGGAACTGGTTGATGAAATTCTTCAAAAAGGAGCCGCGAGCGGGTACCGCGGTTTTGGCTTTTACGGTACGGACAGGACCCTTTTCGGCTATATCTGCTTCGGACCGGTTCCCATGACGGCGCACTCCTTCGATCTCTACTGGATTGCCGTTGATCCCGGCACGGCAAGGCGCGGCATCGGCTCGAAACTGCTGGCATTCATGGAGGCTTCCATCACCGACCAGGGAGGGGGAACGGTCTATATCGAGACATCGTCCACGGCCCCCTACGAAGCCGCGAGGGCCCTGTACCGAAAGCACGGCTACTCTCTGGCGGCCGTTTTAAAAGACTTCTATCGCGACAAAGACAACAAACTCGTCTTTCGCAAGGAGATCATGGCCTGTGAAAAGTAGGGCGACAACCGTCACGACCGGCTCGGATATCCTGGTGGTGGTGCCCCACAGCGGCATCGTGATACCTCCTGAAATTGCCCTCGATGACCTGTCTGTCGAGCTCTCCGACCTCGTGAAAAATGTCGACTGGCATACCCAATGGCTCTACGATTTTCGGGATATCCTCGCGAACCATCATATCGTTTTCCCCTATTGCAGCATCCTCCTCGATGCGAACCGTGACCCGGCCCGCATCGAAGAAAGCGTCCCGCTGCTGGATGCCTTCGGACGCCCTGTTTACCGGCAAGGCTGTGAACCCTCACCATCCATGCGTGCCGCCTGGTCGGAAAAGTACCTGAAGCCCTTTCACCGGAGCATCGAGCAGACAATTTCCGCCGGCGCTGAACTTCTGTTCGACGGTCATTCCACGGTTCCCGCTCGCGGGATCGTCGAAAACCAGGTCGACATCATGAATTTTCAGCATACCGACGACGATGAAAAGCCGCTTCACTACTGCCCCGATGGTATCGTGGAAACCTATGCCGCCGAACTGCGCACGCGCCTTCCCGATGTCCTGGTCACTGTGAACGGTTCGGAATATTACCGTGTTCACGGCCACGTGTGCGCCGCCCATTCAGTCAATGCCGCAAAGCGTGTCGGAGCCCGTGCACCCGCCTTTATCCAGGAAACCTGTGAGGGCCTGTTCAAGAACAGGGACGGCACTCCCGACGTGGCGAAAATCAACCGGCTTCGCCGGATATTTGCCGAATCCCTCGTGCAGACACTCCGGTCAATTCACGAATCGCAGAAGCCGACACTGATCGATCTGCACGGTGGCAGGCAAACCTATGACTACGACTGCGGTGCCCAGGCCTTGCAGACGGTGATGCATTACTACGGAACGGATATCCGGGGAGACGCGCTGATGGAAGCCCTGGAAACATCCGAAAAAGAGGGAACGCCTCCACAGGCTCTTGTCAGCGTCGCCGGGCGTTTCGGCTTCGAAGTGAAATACGGGACGCACTGGTCGCTGAACCAGGTCAAGGATTATGTCAGGATGGGAACCCCGGTGATCGTCCTTCTGCAGGCCTGGGCGGACCGGTACATGACACTCGACGAGTGGCGCCGTGAATGGGACCACGGCCATTACGTCATAGCCATCGGTCTTGACAAGGATGTTCTCCTGTTTGAAGATCCCGCTTCGATCCGGCGCACATGGCTGAGGGAGCGGGAGTTTCTCGCGCGATGGCATGACGCGGATCCGAGAACAGGCGAAAAATACGAACACTTCGGCATGGTCCTCCTGGGAAAACAGCCCTCACAGAGAGTCCTCGAACATATGGATTGATCTCGTCTCGAGTGTGTACCGTCCCACGGCCACAACGGCACAATCGAAACAACATGCCTCAAGGGTGCCTTTTAACGGGTGCTGCCCCGGGGTTCACAGGTTTTGATGTTGCCGACCCTGACGCCGACCAGCCGGACCTTCTTCCCCTCGAGATCGACCCGCTTCAAACAGGAAAAGGCCATGCGTCGTATGTCATCTTCTTTTCTGACACTTTCAGAAACTGAGCAGCTTCTCGTTATCGTCCGGAAGTCACTGTAGCGGATTTTCACTGTCACGGTTCTTGCTCCGTAGCCCTGCCCGACGAGATCGGAAACGACCTCCTTTGTCTGCTCCGCGATGGTCCTGGCGATGGCCTGCCAGTTTCTCACATCTTCCTGAAAGGTTTCCTCGCGACTGAATGATTTTGGTTCCCGGTGCGTTACAACAGGTCTGTCGTCGATGCCTCTCGCCGCGTCATGAAGGTAATGTCCGTAGAAATGGCCGAATCGCCCGACCAGTGTCTCAAGAGAGAATTGTGCCAGCTGCCCGATGGTTTCAACGTTCAGCGCTTTCAGGTTCTCTTCCGTTTTGGGTCCGATCCCGTGTAATTTTCTGATCGGCAGGGGCCATAACCCGCGTTTTATATCGTTGTCGGTAAGAATGGTAAGACCATCGGGCTTCCGCATGTCTGATGCGATTTTTGCCAGGAGCTTGTTCGGGGCGATACCGATGGAACAGGTCAGTCCCGTCGCGTCATAAATTCCAGCCTTGATAGCGGCGGCGATGGCTTCGTTGGAGTCCGGCAGAGCCGAAATATCCAGAAAGGCTTCATCAATACCGACATCCTCCATTATCGGCGTGACACCGACCAGCACCTTTTTGAATCGACGGGAAACGGCGGCATAGGCCTCGCAATCTACAGGAAGAAAAATCGCCGAGGGACAGAGCTTGAATGCGGTTCTCAGCGGCATCCCCGAATGAATACCATATTTCCTGGCTTCATAGTCGGCTGTGGAAACAACACCCCGCCTGGTCGGATCGCCCCGGCCGCCGATGACAACGGGTTTCCCCTTCAGCGCGGGATTTCGCTTCTCTTCCACAGCGGCAAAGAAGGCGTCCATGTCGATGTGCAGGATTCTTCTCATGGTAAGACTCGGAAGAAAGCAGGAGGTTACGTGGTGAGGACGGCAATGATGACGGGAACGATGCCGATGCCCGACAGGATAACCGCAACCAGGCAGATCCTGTCAAACAAGGAACCGGCACTGGCAATCTGCTCATCCCAGTCGGATGTTTCTATATGGCGCTGAAACCGTCGCAGGAATGTCGCCGGTTTCATGCTTCGAATACATACCGCCTCCCCATCGGTCAGTTGTTTTGAATCTGTACACCCCAGCGTCTCCATACCCCGTCCTCACGCAAGGTTATCGGCGGTTTTCGAAAAATGCCCCCGGATTATCTGTGACGGCTTCGTACAATGGTACCGAAGGACATGACCTCCGGCACTATAGCCGGTTGTTTGATTGCGCTCCCTCCTTCGCCGCCGCAGCATATCTCGAAGCCGGGTCTCATTCCTCCGGATGCGCCAGCAGAGCTTTTGACAAGAACACGGTGTTCGATAGTTTCAGCGACTTTCTGCGAGAGCGTCATGTATGGTATTTCCGGATTACAGCGGCCACAACGCCCCCTATCCTGAGTTTCCTGCGGGGATGGATGTCGGGGTAGTTCGGGTTTGCCGCTTCAAGCACGATACTGTTCTCTTTCCGGTGGAAATATTTCATGGTCCATTCGCCGTCCACTTCGGCAATCACAATGTCACCGGTTTTTGGCTCTCTATCCTTTTCAACGATTGCGAGATCCCCTTCCATGATGCCCGCTTCGATCATGGAATCACCATTGACCTGCAACAAGAATGAGGTCTCAGGCCTGGAAACCAGGTATTCGTCCAGGGAAATGACATCGGAAAGCACCTCTTCTTCATGAGAGGGGAGCCCGGCCTGAATACTGCCGACCATGGGAATCGCAAAGGATCGCTTCGTCAGGGTCAACCGCCCCGCCTGATCTTTTTCGAGAAGCCCGGCATCGATCAACTTGTCGACCCAGAAATTGACGACGCTTTTGGACCTGACACCCAACAGGCCGACCATCTCGGAAAATGAGGGCATGCGGCGGTGTTCCCGGTAAAACCGACCAATCTGTCCGGATACGCTCTGGATGGTTCGTTTCTGTTTCATGGATAGCACTATATAGAACTTACGTTCTACAGTCAAGAAGTTTTTTCATGGCTGCAATGAATATCCTTGACCCGGGCAAGTCTTATTTCTATACTTGGCGAAACCGCAATAAAAGTCGTCGTAACCATCGAACGCGATTGCCTTGTAAAAGATTTTGAAGGTACGGCGCGCACATCCTGAGGAATGAGGACTACTGTGCGGTACGCCGCAGCGGCGAAGGAGAGCGCAGTAAAGCATCGGCTTATAACGCCGAGGGAGGGTTCCCGGTGAATATCGTCGTCTGTCTGAAGCAGGTACCGGATACAACGGATGTCAAGATCGATCCGGAGACGCATACCCTCATCCGTGAAGGCATCCCCAGCATCATCAACCCCGTTGACATGTACGCAATTGAAGAGGCCATTCGCCTGAAGGAGAAGTTCGGGGGCAAGGTTACAGCCATGACACTGGGACCTCCGCAATCTCTCAAGGCCCTCAGAGAGGCCGTGGCAATGGGGGTGGATGAGGCTGTTCAGCTTTCCGACCGCGCCTTTGCCGGTTCGGACTCCTGGGCCACCTCCTACACCCTGGCACTGGCAATCAGGAAACTGGGTAAATTCGACCTCGTTCTGTGCGGTAAACAGGCCATCGACGGCGACACGGGACAGGTGGGGCCGGGCATTGCCAGCCAGCTCGACATCGCGCAACTCACCTATGTCTTCAGGATCGTCGGCCTCGACCCGGAAGCCCGTCTGATCACTGTGGAGCGCCTCCTGGAGGAGGGACGGGAGATCGTCGAGGCCGGCCTCCCCGCCCTTCTCACGGTGGTCAAGGACATCAACCAGCCCCGCTCCGCCTCTCTTTTCCAGATTCGTGAAGCCTCGAAGCGGACCATCCCCACTTGGACGGCCGCCGACCTGCCGGGGGCGGACCCGTCCATGCTGGGCCTGAAAGGCAGCCCGACGCAAGTGATACAGGTCTTCAGTCCCCCCATGCGGACGGGTGCCGTGGAATTCATCAAGGCAAACACGGTAAAGGAATCGGCGGCGATATTGGCCGAGAGAATTATCGCGGAAAAGATTCTTTGAGGAAATGGAATGGCTCTGCTGAAAATTGATCAAGACAAGTGCGCCGGCTGTGGAGCCTGTGTCGATGCCTGCCCCTTCGGGGCCCTCAGCATGGTGGATGGCGTAATAGAGGTCAGCGACGCCTGCACGGCCTGCGGCGCGTGCCTCCTTTCCTGCCCCATGCATGCCCTGAGCCTGCTCAAAGAGCAGGAACCGGAGCTTACCATAGACCTGACCGCCTACAGCGGCATATGGGTTTGGGTGGAACAGTTTCGCGGGGAACTGGGCGGCATCTCCATAGAGATGCTGGGCCAGGGACGGATACTGGCCGACCGGCGGGGCGTCCCGTTGACAGCGTGCGTCATGGGACACGAAGTGGGCCATATCGTCGAAAAGGCGATCTCATACGGGGCGGACCGCGTCTTCCATGTGGACGACCCCACTCTCGCCGTTTACAGGACGGCCCCTTACGCCAGGGTCCTGATCGACCTGGTGCAGGAGTACAAGCCGGAGGCGCTTATCCTCGGTGCCAGCTCGCGAGGCCGCGACCTTGCCGGTTCCGTGGCCTCGATTCTCCACACCGGCCTCACCGCGGACTGCACCGGCCTGGAAATCGATCCCGAGACGGGCTTGTTGCTGCAGACCCGGCCGGCCTTCGGCGGCAACATCATGGCCGCCATCGTCTGCCCCTATCACCGACCGCAGATGGCTACCATGCGGCAACATGTCGCTGAAATGCCCGTTGCGGACCCGAACCGTCGGGGACAGGTCGTCGCCGTGAAGGCAGTCCTGAAAGAGGAGGATATAACGACCCGAGTGGTCGACTCTATCCTGGAAAAAGAGGAGGTCAGCCTGGCCGATGCCCGAATCATCGTCTCCGGCGGCGGTGGTGTCGGCGGGCCGGAGGGCTTTAAAACGATCCGCCTGTTGGCCGACGCCCTGGGCGGTGCCGTGGGGGCATCCCGCTCCGCCGTTGACAGGGGGTGGATATCGTACGCCCACCAAGTGGGCCAGACAGGACGGACCGTGCATCCCGACCTGTATGTCGCCTGCGGCATATCCGGCCAAATGCAGCATCTGGCCGGCATGAAGACATCGAGGATCATCGTCGCCGTCAACAAAGACCCCAAAGCTCCCATCTTCACTGTCGCCGATTACGGCATCGTGGGTGATCTGTTCGAGGTTGTCCCGGAACTGGCGGAGCAATTCAGGGAAAAGCTGCGGCGCTAAGGTAAAAGAAAGACCGTTGCCGGATCGGTTTGAGTGACGGTCAGACCAAGTTTCATCAGCAATCTCCTTCTCTATCGTATTTCACAAAGACCTGTTCCCCGCCAGTGACGACCGGATTGTCCCCCGGATGATGTACAAAGCCGCGCCATTCGCATCTTTGCTTTCGAATATGGCATCGTCCTTCACGCCAAGAAAATATTCCGTCGTAATGCTGTATTTCTCGGCAATCACATCTTCGATCTCTCGCACGTCTCTGTGTTTGATCATGTGCATATATGAGTCCGGATCACGAGACTTTTTTTTCACAAAGTCCGATTCGGTGTTGAGAAGCATGATGATAATCCTGCCGTGAGGACGCAGAACACGGGTCGTCCTTTCCAGCGCTGCACGATAGTCACCGACAAACTGAAGTGAGGCGACATAAATCGCGGCATCGAAGGAGCTATCCGGAAACGACATGTCTTCCGCTCGGGCGACAACGGTTCTGACATTGTCCGGCGCGCAGTTCAGGGCCTCCCGCGATACATCAACCCCCGTGACATTAAAGCCCAGTGCGGCCAATCCGCCTTCTATAACCGCCGGACCACAACCGATACTCAGAACATCCCGGCAGCCTTTCAGGTGCAAGGCAAGATACTCGAGTTCATGCTGGAAGACCTTTTGCCAGAACACTTCCCGGCATGCATCAAGATAACGATCGTCAATATTTCCAATATCTTTCATCTCCTGTCCCCCATCGCGCCGCCTGAAAGCACAAGGCGACAATCGCGTCAATGCCCACTGCGATACGGGCAATTCCCACAGGATGCTTCGAAATCCCCGGTGGACCGCCGGCCCGCGAGATTGGACAGAGTGCAGGCGGTAAGATCGCTCTAGATGTGTGTTTCACCGCTCGCAGAGAAAAATTTCAATGCGTTCCTTGCCCCTGCCGATGTTGTTTCTCTTGAGTCTGATCGGGCCAATCTCTCCTGTAGATCTGACATGCGTCCCTCCGCAGGGAACTTTCGAGAAGCCATTGATTTCCCAGTATCTCCGCTCATTCTGAACATCATCGAACCCTGTTCTAATATCCAGGTTCAGGGAAATGATTTCGTTGGCTTTTTCTGAAAGAGGCAAGAGGTGCGGGGTTATATTTTCCGTCAACGCGAAGTCGATGCGAGCCTTGTCTCGTCCTATGTGCGCGCCTATTTTAGGGACTTCCCCCCATTCTTTGTAAACAAGCTCAAGAATCAACTCTGCGGCGAAATGAAGGCGCATCAACCGGTAGCGCCGATCCCAATCAATATCTACCTGTACAGGCTGACCAACAACAAGTCCGTGATCGTGAGGGAGGGTATACTTTATCTGTAGTCCGTCCCTTCCGGCTGCAATGACAGGAATCCCGTCGATTGTTCCTTGATCGCTCTCCTGGCCGCCGGAGAACGCAAAGAAAATTGTCGATTCCAGTTCAACTTCGCGACCTTCGACAGAAGACACATACGATCTGTGTGAAGTGGCATAGGGATCTTCCCAAAATGCTTTGACTGTCATGAATACACCACGTACCGCACGGCTCCCTAATAATGTAACAACATGAAATCATTCAATTATATTAAAGCACATGGATAGAACGTTTTTCCACGTACCCCACAAGGATTTATATGACCCCCTCATGCGATATTGAGGATGCCGACACGGAAAATAAACCGGATTTCTGCCCAAACCGGAAGCTATCGATGAACTTTTGATTGTCTGGAGTATAGGAACACGGTTTATCCGTGTCAAGGCATAACCGGCACCGGACCAGACCCATGGGAGTGTTCGCCGATACAACCAGCATGGAACGAACCCTCTACGCCGTGTTCGCCCATGAAAACATGAAACAACAAACAGGTACACCTTTTCTTGCAGAGGTGACACAAAACGCTTGGCGTTACCCCGGCACCGGTGTCACTGAGGCGGTCTTTTGGAGACGAGAGCCGGTTTGTCATTTCGAGGAGCATCGTGACGAGAAATCTTTCTTTAATATCGATATGTTGCAAGATTTCTCCCTGCGGTCGAAATGACAAAATCGATAAAGGTCTCGGGACATTGTCGTCATTTCCAGACCCCTCATATATCATCATGGACATAGTGGCTTTTTTAAAATACTACGCACTGATTTTGCTGATCTTTTGCCTCTCTTTAGTCATGTTTTCCGTAATGGCCTTTGTGTTCATCGATGGGGAAGAAATCTGTGTCGCAGATTGAAAAATAACATTATAATACCTCATAAATTTCGAAGGAGTGTGCCATGAAAGAGCAAAGAAAAATTCTCGTGATCGGTGGGTCGGCAGCCGGTCCCAAGGCGGCGGCCAAGGCCCGCCGGATCGACAATGACGCCCATGTGATCATCTTGCAGAAGGAAGCGGATCTCTCCATGGCGTCCTGCGGTTACCCCTATTATGTGGGCGGTTTTTTTGATGACCGCAACCAGCTTTTATGCACACCGGCGGGATTGGTGCGTAATCCCATGTTCTATCTCAACGCCAAGGACATTGAAGCGCACGTGAATACGGAAGTCACGGCTATTGACCGGAAAAACAAAATCGTGTCGTTCAGGAATCTGATAAACGGTGAAACCGGCACAATGCCCTACGACAAACTTGTGATCGCGACCGGTGCCGTGCCCCGCATGCCGCCGGTACCGGGTGTGGACCTTGAGGGAATCACAACGCTGCAGTCCATGAAAGATGCTGATTTTCTGAGGAACATCCGCGACGAAGGAAAAATCAAAAAAGCCGTCGTGATCGGCGGGGGATTGATCGGCATCGAGACCTGCGAAGCACTGCAGCTGGCAGGTATCGAAATTACCGTCATCGAGCTTTTGCCGCAGCTTCTGACTTTTTTGGATTGGGAACTGGCCAAGCTCGTGGAAAATCATGTCCGTAGCAAAGGCGCGAATGTCATAACCGAAAACGGCATTGCCGCTTTCCTGGGAGAAAACGGGAAACTGGTGGGTATCAAACTGGAAAACGGCACCGAGTTGCCCTGCGAACTGGCGGTTGTCGCCATCGGTGTGCGGCCCAATGTAAAACTTGCGAAAGAAGCGGGTCTCAAAATCGGCGAACTGGGCGGTATCGACGTAAACGAATGTATGCAGACCTCCGATCCTGATATTTACGCCGCCGGTGATTGTGTGGAAACCGTCAACCGCATCACCGGCAGGAAGGTACACGCGCCGTACGGTGACTTGGCCAATCTCCAGGGTCGCGTGGCCGGTGAAAACGCCGCCTCGACAAACTGCGTCACTTTTCCCGGAACAATTCAGACCGGTATCTGCAAGGTTTTCGATTATGGAGCGGGATCTACGGGTCTTTCCGAAACAGCGGCAAGGCGACAGGAATATAAAGATAGTATCACCGTGATCAACGCGAGTCCCGATAAACCCGGTTTTATGGAAGGTAAGCTCCTTGTCACCAAGCTTACGGCGGATATCAAAACAGGACGCGTACTGGGCGCACAGTGCATAGGCCCGGGAAATGTCGCCAAGCAGATCGCCCAGTGGGCGATGGCTATCCAGGGATCGTTGACAGTTGAAGACTTGATCAATGCCGATCTTCCCTACGCGCCGCCCTTTTCATTGGCGATAGATCATTTCATCGCCACGGCGCACATCATGCAAAATAAAATGAAAGGCCGCATGAAAGGTGTCAGCTGCAGAGACGTCTACGAAAAGTACAAAGCAGGTGAAAAACCCTTTCTCATCGACGTACGTGAACCTGAAGAATTCGAGGAAATGCGCCTGGGCATAGGCGAGACGCTGATCCCACTGGGAGCCCTGCGTAGACGGCTCAATGAACTGCCGCAAGACAAGAACAAAGAAATAATCTGTTTCTGTAAGATTTCGCTTCGCGGCTACGAAGCAGCACTGGCCCTGGAAGGCAACGGATGGAAAAACGTGAAGGTGATGGAAGGTGGAATCATGGCCTGGCCCTTCCCAAGAGACAAATAGCAGTATCGTAACTGCGAAGAGAATACCCGACGATAAAAACAATAATCCTGCCGGCCGAAACCGACCACATTGATGGTAACGTAAGCAACGCAGTTCAGAAGATGGACGCCTCGTGAAAGAATGACGGCTTCGTAACGGTCCGGATGCCGTGTTGCGCGCAATCGCCCGGTACTCGGGGCATGGCTGCCCGGGTTTCCTCGATCATTTTTCTTATGTTCCCTATCAATTGATTGAAAACCCCGACCCGATCGGACGGCTTCACCGTTTTTTCCGTCATTCGGTCACCCCTATGGAACCCCCACAGTGACCGAAACAACGCCTGTCAAGGCGCTGTGCGCCATGCACGGCGCACAAATTCATAGTCGGGATTTTGTGGGTCGAAATCCCAGGGTGTTAAACCCCTATTCAAACGTACATCAGCGTATCTGTAGTCTTCCACAAGACGGAGTATGCCGTCCTCTATATCCCACACCTGCACCCAAGTGGGAATGGATTCATGTATGTCATAACAGACAAAAGTTTTGCGCGCATACAATTCCGGATATCGATCTTTCGGCATTATTGTTTCAAAACACATACTTTCCTGCCCATACACAACCCTCATTCCCAGGTTAGTCACAATTGTTTCACGAGCGGGGTCCTCTTTAATGATCATTATGTCACGTGCAAAAAGATTGATGACGTACCCGATATCCATTTCATGAACGCTGTGGCGGTTGTCTTTCATAGCCATCGCACTGTCAGGATCAATATTTACGACGAATTTCTTCTTAAACCGCCCACCGTCGTGAACCATTATCTTGTTGTCATTCCATCCCTTGCGGCAGATAAGTTCCCTGCCCTGCAATCTGCCTTCAACCCATTTCATATAGAGCGAGAAAGGCCTCATGAACTTGATCTCAATGATTTCCAGTGGTAGCAGTCTCCCCTTTATGTACTCTCGCTTGTAGATGGTGCAGCTATAGTCAGTGACGTTTTCCATTCGGATCCGCGCTTTACTGATCAACCCATCAAGAGATTCTATTATAAAATCCTGGTCTTCCACCTGACCTTGCTTCATCTCAACTGCCCCTCCCGGAAAAGGAGCACCCAGTGCCAAGATCACAATAATTGCCAGTATTATTCTCATTCTTTCCTGTGTTCCCGATTTCTTTATTGTTTCCCCAAGCTTTATCGTATCCGTTCGAGATATGACGGCTGATAATAGGCGTCAGGAAGATCCTGGAATGTAGCACCGCTGAAGAGCATTCTGGTATAGCTTCCTCTGATGAGACCCTCTTCTATAATGATTTCATGAGGGCGAACTGCTCCGAGAGACTCCTTGAAATCCTTGTAGATGGCTCGTTTCATCAGCCGATCAGAGGAGGAATAAAACTCGGCCATCATAGGATAATAGCTTTCCTGTGCCACCCAATAAATTATCTTTGGATATGTAACAAAGTCCCATCTTCTTACCAATTCAAGTCTGTAGCACTTTTTTTCCTCCAGCCAATCTTCTCCGACTAATGTAGACTGGTAGGAATAATGAAGATCGGCTGCAACAATATCACCATTAGAAACCTGACCTATTAAACGTTGTTGTCTTGAGATCCTGACCGGATTACGGGCTTTGGGCGTGAAGTACCAGAGCTGATCATAGACAGCCAACATTTTATCGTTTCGAAGCTCCCGCGGCTCGAGGAATCTCACCAAGGCCTTTGCGTCTCCGGGGACATCCGGTGTCGGCAGAATGAAGCGAACGTTAACAGCCAAGAGCTGCTCCTGAACAACTTCGTCATCCTTATATTCAATGAGATGCAGACGGTAACAGAAAGAATCCCGGGGAGAGCGGACCCTGTCGGCCCTGATGATGATTTCGTGGGCCTGCCTGTCCGGCTGTTCCAGCTTATAACTCCCAACAACATACTCATTTTCATTGCCAGCAGATACAGCATGTTTCGGGAAGCGCGGCAAGGGAAACAGCAAAATAAGTATAACAGGGATCAGAGTACTGATAATCAGTGTTTTTGTAATATTTTTTTCTTTCATTCTCACCGGACCATTACTGGAGAAACAGTGGCCTATCATTGGTATGATGCAAACGATTGCCCCTTGTCGACGGTGATAATTTCACCTGTGACAGCTACAGCATCCGCCGAACAAAGGAACACAGCAACCGAGGCAATCTCCTCAGGCTGAACAAGAAACTCGTGATGTAACATTGCTGAAGAGGATAAAAGCGGACCTACCGCACGAATACTGTCAGTATTGGCAAGACCGCCACAAATGGCATTAACACGTATTTTTCGTGGGAAGAATTCGAGCGCCCAAAGCCGGACAAAGCTTTCAAGAGCAGCCTTCATGGGCCCAAGAGGATATCGTTTCATTGGAATTCGACTCCCCATGCTAGAGATAAAAACGATATTTCCTCCTTCACACATAAGAGGTAGTGCCCTCCTGACACAGTTGATATTTCCCATCACATTGGTGTTTATGAGGACATCCCAGTCTCTTGTGGTCATGATTTTAAATTCCTTGAACACCGCATTTGCAGCATTGAGAACAAGTATGTCCACCTTGCCGAAACGTTTCGCCACAAAGCTAAACATGCCATCTACTTCCCGCTCAACTGATATGTCGGCGATGTATTCTTCAGCTACTCCTCCTCGATCGCGTATTCGTTGAGTTGCTGCTTTTGCCATGCTGGCACCCTTGCCCCGGCCGCTGCGATGATGGATAACCACGTCGGCCCCATGGATTGAGAATTTATCCGCAATGGCAGCACCTATTCCTCGGGAACTACCGGTAATCAGAGCTACCTTTCCTTCAAGTCCTTCTATGGTTTTCATAGTCCCATCCTCTCTTCTGTTCTCTGTTGATTAAATCATGACGCCAAACTCCTGTCTTGTAACAATTCCAAGATCATTTTCAGTGCTTCACCAACCTGCCACCACTGTTGCAAAATAATTCAGTCCGGGTATGAATGTGAAGAGTTCAAATTCCCTGAAGGCTTGGGTTCCCCTTGTCTCGATTGTCAGAGTCGACGAATTCCATCCCCGCACAACCGAAACGCTATCGATGGCTTCAAGCCCTCGGGATGTTGCTTTTAAAAAGGCCTCCTTCAGAGTCCATATTCTCAGAAACATTTCAGTCTGTAACGATTCCGGCGTCTGGGCGATAAGTCGTATTTCATCTCGTGATAACACTGCGTCGGCACAAACCGGCACCTTGTAGGCATACTGAACATCAACACCGAGCGAGACTTGTCGCGCAAAGGCGCAAAGGATTATGTTACCTGAGTGTGTAAGATTGAAGGACAGAGCGTCGTTATTCACAGACTCAGAGAGCTTTTGATGGCCACGGATATCTATTTCTATCTCAACGTTTTGCGGCCTTACATGAATGTACTCGCCTAACAGGGTCCGCAGAACACCCCTCCCAGCGACAAAAAGCCGACGATTTCTCTCGCTGCCAATCAAATTGCTCTCCCTTTTGTCCTTATTTGACAGAAGTCCTTCATATTTTTCCATCTCGTTTAGTCCGCTGAGAAGGATCGTCCAAAGATGAACATCATTGACTGCAAGGGCTCTCACCCGATCCTTCCCGTAAACAAAATGGCGAAAATGTAATTTTTGAACCTCCTTCACGGATATCACCACAGATAGGTCACCCCCATGTAGATTCCATTCTTAACCATCTGGACACCGAACTCTGTTTCTCTTCCACCAGTGGTAGTCCAGTAACCGGCAAGGATTTTCCACCCTCTGCCACTCAGCCGGTATTCCGCATGAACATCCACCAGACCGCTAAAGTCGCTCAGACTGATCATATAATTCAGGCACACCGATACGTCTTTCAGAAACAGGTCATCCATCTCTTGGCGCGTGCAGAGGTAGTGACGTCCCGATAAGACATTTTCACAGGCCAGTCTTCTACTTTCTTCTGCGAAAATTCCGATGCCGTTCTTATATAAAGGAGAAATCCGATTGCTGTAGTCATTGAGCAGATTCAAAAACGAAAAATACTCTTCCCACTCGCTTCTCGAAAATCCCGCCTGGTTGTAATAGTATTCGGCAATAATGTTGTATTTTCTCTTAAAGTTTCGATAGTTGAATCCTGCCATTGCTTCCATATAAAAGACTTGACAATCTCTTTGAATGAAGAAATTCTCCACAGGCGGCAGGGGAAATGAAAAAGTTCGTATCTTATTTTGCGCTTCTTCTGAAGTAATGCAGACAGGGGAATGATTCGCAAGAGATCCCTCAAGGTTAAAAATGACAGAACCTTTTTCAACACTCAAAGCCCCGCTTGCGCCGACACGGTTCCCGATGAGAAGAACAAGCTCGGGGTTAAAATTACCCGTTGACATGAGTCTCCATTTGAGCAGTCCCATGTTCTTGCTATTCACCCGTTCCAAGACATTTTGTTCTGTAATCTCTGCTTTTTCAGATGGTGAGATGATTCTGGGAATAAATGCGGCGGTGAAAGTTCCACTAGAAGTATAATACTCGGTTTTAAACATCAACGACCCTTCACGGTAAGGATCAGACTGTGCCGACGCGCTGTTGGAAATGCGGCCTTTGCGGGCCAGATGCAGAGGATTTGATATCAGTTGGGCGGGATTCCTGAAAAAAGTGACACCGGATTTTATGTCGATCTTCCCGACATCGAGGAATAGGGCTTCGTTTACCATGAAGCTTACAAAAGCCTCCTTAAGAATGAAATTGATATAATCTTTATCGCTCCTGGATAAATTAAATTGCCTGCGATTATCACCTACATCCTCTGCAAAAAGGATTATGACTGTTGAAACCTTCTGATGCATTGACATTCGATTGCTCATCTGAAGGAAGAGATGGCGACGACTGGCTTGATCGAAGAAGTCGAAATCGGGATTAAGGAGTGAGGCCGGATTCATTGTCAGAAAGTGGCCTTCAATGCCGGCTTCGATTCTTGTTTCTTGATAGAGGGGTTTGGCGTCGGCGGAGATTGCTACAATGAAGAAAGTAGAAAAAAGTATGAGAACAATGCTACGATGAA
Source organism: Syntrophales bacterium (assembly GCA_023228425.1). NCBI lineage: Bacteria > Pseudomonadati > Thermodesulfobacteriota > Syntrophia > Syntrophales > Syntrophales bacterium. Next base: position 47,281 of record JALOBE010000005.1, on the reverse strand, counting down.
TCCTTAATATCCGATAATGACTTGAATATCCCATAGATATTGATCTCACTTTCCGCACTGGACACTTCTGGAGGCGTGATGAAAAAATTGACTATTGTCCCAGAAGCGACGAGCATACCACCGACATTCGCTTCAACAGTGTGATGAAAGAACCCCCGATCCTGGAGAACCAGCTGAGTCTGAAGCAATAGCTGATCACCAGGAAAGACCGGCCGACGATATTTGACATTGTGCGATGCAAGGCCGCCTCGGTATGAAGTTCGTAAGCAACTTACCTTTTTCAGATTCTGCAGAATGGCCGGAAAAAGAATTGTCCCATTATCCACAGAAAGCCCCCTTTCCTTCTCAAGAATTTCAGAAAACTTTAGAAAAGAGTGTAGGTAGCCGCTGAGTTGCCCCAGGCATTCAGCTATCAAGTTTCCCGGCATTACGGGATAATTCTTAAAGTGACCCCTGAAATGGGGCTCATTGATGGAAACATTTTTAAGCCCCTTTAGTACCGGACGTTTGCCATTGATGAAGCCCGTGATACGATCAACCATGGCCAGGGGATACTCACACACGCCAAGATAAACCAGCTCCGGATAGCCCAGTACATCCTCCGCCCCTTGGGAAACTACGCTCATGCCGATCATCGACCGTTCTCTTCCTCCTCTTTTAAACACGATTCAACCATCCTATTTCATATAGAGACCCCCATCTACGACGAGGGTCTGTCCAGTTATATAGGAGGCATCTTCGGATGCCAGAAATGCCGCAACTTTAGCTAGTTCATGGGCCTTACCAAGTCTTTTCAGTGCGGAAGCCCGTATTGTCTGTTTCAAAATGTCTCGGGGAACTCGCTTGGTCATCGCAGATTCAAAGAAACCCGGAGCAATAGTATTCACTCGTATACCGTTATGTGCCAGCTCAATTGCCAGAACCCTGCTCAAGGAGATGACTGCTCCCTTGGAAGCACTGTAGTTCAGTTGCCCGAAAGCCGGAACAAGACCGGACAACGACGATATGTTTATGATGACGCCGGATTGCCGTCTTGACATATGGCTGCTCACCGATTTGGTGACATTATAGACACCATACAAGTTGGTTCGTATAACTTCGTTGAACTCATAATCCTTCATTAAAAGGAACAGATTGTCCCGACAAATACCTGCATTGTTAATAAGTACATCGATCGCTCCTTCTTCACTGACAATACCATCGACAACATCCTCCACGTGGGATCTGCTTGTAACATCACAATACACTGCCTTTGATCGGCCTCCCCGGGTTTGTATGCCTCCGACTATGTCTTCAGCCCTCGACTGAGATGCCTTGTAGGTCAGGTAGACAATGCATCCCTGCCGGGACATCTCGCGGCACAGTGCTTCTCCGAGATCTCCGCTACCTCCGGTAACCACCACCACCCTGTTTTTAAGATCACTATAATGCCCCATCTGTACTCACCTCCCGAGGACTCTTTATGCGGGTGCCTTCCAGGAATTCCGGGTCCATAAAGTCTGCATTTGGATACCGATAAAACCCAGCTTTCGTCTTGACCCCAGCATACCCCTTGTCGAGATATTCTTGTTTCAGATACAGTGCGCATGCCCGTAAAACGTCGTCATTTTTTCTTAGAGCCCAGAATTCGACTACGTGACAAACAGTGTCTATTCCAATCATATCCATTATTCCGAAGGGGCCCATGGTCATTCCGGTTATTCCCATCCACGCCCTGTCTATGTCACGAACTGACGAAACATTTGTAATCTTCAATGTGAGCGCCTGCTTTAAAAGAGCATTCAGCATACTGTTGTAGATATAACCGCTGGTTTCCTTGCCGAGCAGCAGAGGAATCATCCCCATCCTCTCTGCGAGCGTCGTGAGGCTTTGAACGACCCCGGAACTTGTCATGGGATGTGGCATTATATCGACGATCCGAGTTGTCCATAGTGGAGGGTGGCAATGGAAAGCCGCGAACATTTTTGGATAACGGATCACCTTAACAAACATGGATGGTGTAAAGGTGGATGTGTTCGTAGTGAGAATGACTTTCGGCGAACAAGCCTCACTCAACAGCGTGAAAAGCTGCTTTTTGACTTGAGGGTCCTCTGTCACCGATTCACTAACCATATCTATTCCCTTCGTTGCAGAATCCAAGCTGTCGAAGAGTGTAATCCTGCGCAATCCATCTCTCACCTCGCTTAAAGTCCGATAACCGCCATGGACCATCCGCTTCCCGTGATCTTCTATTTTTTCGTATGCCTTCGAAAGGATATCACCATGTAGGTCATATACATTGACTGAACACCCACTCACGGCGCACTGTATGGCCATCTGCAAACCCATGGTTCCCGCTCCCACAACAAGGATGTTTTCAATATCATCCTGAAAAAACTGATAATATTTTTTACTGGTATCTCCTGAATTTTCCATAGACTTCCCCGATCACACATGCCTCAAGGCATCCACAACAATCATTTGTGATGCCTTGAAAGCTGGAAGAATGGAGGCAAAAAAAGAGGTGATCATGGAAAGTGAAAAGGTGAACCAAACTATATCCATGGCTCCCTCCATTCTTATGAATGCGGTGTATCCCAAGGTCTGACCAGGTGCTGGGGGCATGGGTATCCCATGGATGTTGACCAGCACAGCAATTATCCAGCCGGTTCCAATGCTCAGCAGGCCGCCGATCAAACCCATGCAGAAGCCTTCTAGAAACAGAAGGTTCCAGACCGTTGCCCGGGTTGCTCCCATAGCCCTGATCATCCCGATCTCTCGTGTTCTCTCAACCACGTTGATCATCAAGGTGTTTGCTATAAAAAATGCCACGATGATAGCCATAACCACCTTGATGAAGAAAAATATTCCGTTATAATTTGTAACAATCTGCTTATACATTACGGCTTCTTCGGGCCATGTATTCATTTCCAGGTCCAGACCGTTTTGTCTTATGATTTTCTTAACACGATCAGCCACGATATCCGTCATATTCGTGTCATCAAGCAGTATGGTAACCTTGCTGACATCCTCAGTTCCAAGCAGACGTTGCGCTGTCTTGAGAGGCATCTTCATCGTTGCGTCATCCCTCAACTTGAGACCGCTTTGAAAGACCCCTCGAATGCGGACTGACATGGCATCCTGGCCTCCGTGTTTATTGATGACGAGAACGTCGTTATGGTCGTCGTAGTCTGATTTCAAGGCATGGAGAAGGCCCGTCCCAATAACAACACCCCCTTTGTCAAAGTCTGAAAGATCACTTCCCAGCGTTACCGTATCCAGAAACCCCAATGATACACTACTGGCCGGTTCGATTCCGAGACCTATGAAATTGGAAGATGTCCCCTTTTCGTAGTTTGATAATATGCCTGAAAATCCTATCTGGCCCACAATGGCTTTTATGTGGTTTCCAATCTCGTCATCTCTTCGAAGCAGACTAGCTACTTTTTTGTAGTCTGATATTCCATACTTCAGCGGGCTTGAAACACCCGACCCAAGATAGCCTTTTCTGTAGAGCTGGATATGGCCCAAGTCACCGCGTATAGTGACTTCTCTATAGGACCAGAGATTGTAATTGAAGAACCCTCCGAAAATGAATAATGACGCACCGCCGATAACAATAGCTGCCAATGTCATCGCTGTTCTTCTTCTGTGTCTTAATACATTGAAAAGGGCCTGCTTTACATCATGTCTCCTGGTAAGAAGCGAAAAAACAAAAAGACTGCAAATAACGGTGATCAAAAGACAGGAAATCATGTCAGTTCCCTTCTGACCACGGAGACCGTAACATTGATCGAAGTTCGATTTCTGAAATAAGGATTTCCTGTTCCAAGGACATTGAAGACATGGGGTCATGAGGGTAGGCAATCCTGAGATCGCCCAATTGTCTCCTTGCTTTTTCCTCGTCACCCGAAAGGAATAATGCTTTTGCGAGCAAAAACATACAGATTTGATCTATGCCCTCTGTCAGTCTGTCTTTGTTATCCAGAAGGTATTTCAAGTCCTTTATTGCCACCACGTAACGTCCCACTTTTCGAGGTGCTTGGGCATCAAAACGAGCCCGCATAAACCGTAGCGACAGATTGTCTGGTTCCTGTTCGACAGCTTCGTCCATCAGATAGAATCCGAGCTTGGAATGTTCAGCCGCCTTGAAGTAGTTTTTCAGAACTAAATAGAGATTAGCAAGCATTACCGATGCATATCCTTTACCCATTTGTGCGTATAGATCCCCCGGGTTTTTCCTGAGGTACTCATCAAAGCACATAATTGCTTCCCGCAGATCAGACGCAGATGGTGAGTCAATCATTTTCAGAACAGCATAATTGAACATACTGTCCGGCTCACCAGGATGATTGCTGTAATCTCTCATGACTGCTTCTCTGAAGCAGGCCATCTCGGCATCGGTGACTTTTATTGTTGCAGTATCTCCACAGCAAGAACACAGAACAAGAACCACATATGACAGATGCAGGAGTTTCCTGTAATTAGTTCGCATGCACTACCCTCCCATCAATGATTCGTATTCTCTTTGGACATTTTTCAAAGAGGTCGACATCATGGGTAGAAATAATGAAGCTATTCCGGTTTCTTTCGGCCATTTCGAACATCAGGTCCATTACGGCCCCGCTGTTCCAGGAATCGAGATTTCCAGTCGGCTCATCGGCCAGCACAATGAGAGGTTGTTTTACAAGGGCCCTGGCAATGGCTACTCGCTGCTGTTGGCCTCCGGAAAGCTGGTTCGGTCTATACTTTGCGAACGAAAAAAGTCCAACATCCTCAAGAGACAGCATGGCAAGGTTTCTTGCTTCTTTACGGGGTATCTTGTTTATAAGGAGGGGATACTCTACGTTTTCAATGACACTAAGCGACTGGATCAGATTGAAGAACTGAAAGACGAAACCTAATTTCTCAGCCCTCAAGCGGGACAATCGGCCGTCGGATAAATTTTTTACAGAGCTTCCCATCAGCGAAACGCTGCCGCTCGTCGGCCTGTCCAAACAGCCGATGATGTTCAGCAGCGTGGTCTTACCGCTTCCTGATGGACCGGCAATCGCGCAGAAATCACCACTCGAAATGATAATGTTCACGTCTACCAGTGCAGGCGTTTCCACACCATTAACACAATACATCTTTTTTACATTCTCGAGGTGCACCAGATTTTTCATGCCGTTTCACCGTTATGTTTTCGACGGGCCTTGTTCGTTATGGATATCAACCATTACGGCGATGCAAAAAGTCAGAGCCTGATCAGGCTGCATTCCTCGCCACTGCAACGCTCCGCAAGTGTGTCTCTTTTTCGTGATGTGCGCACCTTGTCCCGCAATTTTTTACGAAGCCGTTCTGCACCGGAGGTTTTCGACGTTTACGTGTCATCAATCATTATCAGCCGCATTTTTAACAATAACTGCATAATTTGAACCGTACTCCGATGAGGCCAGAACCAAGACGTTTCGAATTTTTGTGTGCAAGGGTTTCCCTGTAACAAAGAAAAGACCTCTCGGTGGCACACTATCACCGCCCCGTGGAATCGGATAAACGATCTGCTCGGCAATACTTGCGATGGCAGATGCAACACTCAACGTCCCGCTTGATGATTCGATAAAACCATAATAGCCGTTGGTGTTGGATACCGGTATTTTCCGTCTTCTTTCCCCGAATATTTTGTTTAGAGCTGCCGTTTCCTTCTGATTAATGCTATCAGATCCCCAACTTGTACCATAGACTGCATCAATATCGTCGACAGACAGTTGAGATTCTTCCAAGGCTCGCCATATGGCCGACGCTAAGGATTCCCCCGACCGGTCGAGTTCCGGGAAAAGGGTCCCGTCGCAGGACTGACCGTAACCGGCTATTTCCGCGTAGATTACAGCACCTCGCATTTTCGCTTTTTCCATTGGTTCAATGAGCAACTCACAAGCACCCTCTCCGGGATAGAAACCCTTGCCACAGGTACTGTAGACGGAGAAGCGGTCAATATCGACGGACCAGTCAACAAACCCCAGTTCGGAATGAATGTAGAACCAGGCTGTCTCTGCGAACTCGTCGGCTCCACCGACGATCATGTAGCTTTGAATATCTTGGCGAATTATTTCACATCCATGAAAAAGTGCTGCCATCGAAGAGCAAAAACCATTAGAAATCGTAGAATTATATCCTCTCAGCTTTCCCAGGGTCGCGCATCGTGTAGTGGAGAAACTGCGGAGAGTCATAGGGAAGAGTTTCGTCTTAGTTTTATTTAAATCTCGGTAGATACTATCCATAAATGCAGTTACTGTCGATTTTGGTCCTCCTGAAATGCCCAGTATAATTCCCCCTTCATCCCGCTCATGTTTCTCCATGTCAAGAAAACCCTGTTTCATGGCTTGTTTCATGGCAATTGCCGCAAAATCGGTGATTCGATTTGATTTTCGCTCGTCATAGTTGCGCAGATACTTCCTTGGAGAAACGTCGTTTACTTTATGAACCCTATAAGCACGTCGCGGGGGAAGAGATCTCATGATCCGATTCAGTAAGCTTCCGTCACTCAACATATAGGATGTGATACGATTTTTTTGTTCATCCGAAAGTTGCTTCTCACTGCCCGAACCACCTGCTTCAACCATTTCAGACTTACTGGCCGTCTTGTGTATGATGAGAAATCGATCCCATGTGTCGATACCCCCGGTAACAATGCCTATACCTGTGACGGCAATACGCTGTTTCTTGTAATATGAGGGCCTTGTTCTCCCAGGATTGCAGGAAATCACCATCGAACAGTTATTTCCACCGAAGGCATAGTTGTTGCTCATAAATAAGCTTACCTTTTTTTTCATGGGGATATTGGGAACATGATGCAGGAAGTCGCATCCACGCCGAGGCACACTAAAGTTGATCGTAGGTAGAACAGTTCCGCCGGGAAGTGTCAGGAGGCTACATAAAATCTCCACGACTCCCGTGGACCCGATCATGTGACCAAGATATGACTTCAGCGAGCTAATCGGAATATCGACTATGTTTGGAAATACTTTCTGCAATATCAATGCTTCCACTTTGTCATTGAGTTCAGTCCCCGTACCGTGGGCGTTGATGTATTCGATCTCGTTCGGTTGAAGTGACGCCATGGCGAGGGCTCTGCGGGCGGCTTGTACGCCCGCTTCTCCTTTAGGATCAGGGGCTGTTTCGTGATAGGCGTCACAGGTAGCGGAATAGCCCACTATTTCACCGTATATCTTTGCCCTCCGCGCTGTGGCGTGTTCATATTTCTCAACTATTAAACATCCGGCGGCCTCTCCTAAAGACATGCCGCTTTCACCCGAAAATGGGGAGCAGGCTTCCCTGGCTATGTTCTTAAGTTTTTGAAAACCTACGCAAACAGGCCATGAGATGGGTTCTGCAGAAACCACGATAGCAACCTGTGTTTTATTTCCCTGAATAAGATCAAAGGCATAACCAAGAGCATTGCTGCTTGAGGTGCAGGCTGTTGTAATAAGAGTTGAGCCTCCCCGTATGCCGAACATGTAAGCAAGTATGTTGGAAATTGAAGAAAAATTCCCTGAGAGAACTGTTTTGCTGTAAGAGTTTTCCTCGTCGGCGGAAAGCAGAAGCATTTCATCTTCATTTGCAGACATCCCCACAAGCAGGCAGGACTGTTCCACATCAACCTCACTCAGGGAAGCATCATCGATTGCCTCTTTCACCACCCGCCATCCCCAGCAAGAACACCTCCCCATGTTCTTCTCAAGGTCACCCGGCAAGGATTCTATTATAACCCCGGAATCATCCACTTCAGCACAATAGGCATTGTTGAAAGCATCACTGAAACGGATCCCCTTTTTTATCCCCCCTTTCCCCGCAAGAAGGGCTTCCTTTACTTCGCCTCTGTTGAGCCCGATTGACGACAGCACTCCCATGCCGGTTATGCAGACCCTGTAACGCTCCTGCCTCATTGCCCTTCTCCTGCGTTACTCTGTGTACGACGGCGAAATACTACCGCTCAGCTACAAGCCCTTCGGCATAATCTTTGGGCTTGTTTCCATCAAGGTAGCTATGAACATGGGGGTCAATAAAGAAACTTTTAGTCACTAAAAAGGGTGTTGAACAGGTGTTTAAGGCCACTCTATCACCATGTTCGGGTCTCACTTCATAGGATTCAATGCCTGCATAAGCATATTCCGTAAGCAGGCGGACCAGGGCGATGTGCCCCGGCTGAGGGGAAAATGCTGAGTAGCCTGTATTGATCACATGCCCGATTTCATTATCCCTGTAAAATATGCGGTCACCCCGTTCCACCTTCGAGATATCATTTTCGGAACCGTCAAAGCGGGCACCGACAACTTTGTGGCCACATCCCCTGCTCATCATGAACTTAAGGCTCTCGCGGCCCCAAAATTCCTCTTTGTCATATCTGATTGCCCACTGCAGCTGAAGTTCAATTGGGTTTTTCGTGAAACCACCGATCGCTGATGGGTTCCAGAAGGGATTTTCAAGGCGGGTGATTTCTTGAAGAGAGAGGCCGGCCTTACGAGCATTAAAGGCGACACCCTTCTGTATCAACAGCTCCCAGACCCTGACGGTATGTGGGAAGGGAACCAAAAGTTTGTAGCAGAACTCCCCGCTTTTCCCACACCTGAAGATAACGATACCATCATAAGTCGTCATGAATCCCAAGTATGGAATACCGACGATGTCCATCCCAAAACATTCTTTCACAAGCTCCCAGCTGTAGGGTCCCTCGCAGACGATAAGAGAATGACTGCAGGCCATGGATGCAAACGTTACGTTATCATTTGCTCTTACCCCTTCAAGCAATTCCATGAATTGTTGCTCATCGATGTGTTCTGCCAGAATAATAAATTTTTCGTCATTGTTGAGGACATAGCAGTCGGTTCTAATTCCCCCTGCCTCATCAAGGACCAGTGAGTAAAGGGCGTTTTCATCATATACCTCACCAAGGCGGCCTGTAATTATCCCGTCAACGAAATCGAAGGCGTCAGATCCCGATATAACCACCTTTGTATAATGTGAATAATCAAGAATGACAGCCGTGTGTCTCAGCGCAGTATACTCATCATCTGGAAAACCATAGGACAGGGGAACACTGATTCCGTTTTTGTTAACAAGATCGACACCTTCTCTTCTGTGTATATCTGCAAGTGGGTTATTCATCTTCGGCATTCTCCACTTCTTTCCTCAGCGGCCCAACATCAGAGGATATTTTTTTTGGTCTATAATAAAGTCAACAAGAGTGTTGATCGTTCTCATGAACGCCGGGTCAGCACCATCATTAAGCCCCGACTGTACACCGAATTCGGCATCAAGAATCGCAATCACTTCCGTGGCGTCGATAGAGTCAAGTCTGAGCCCCATACCAAACAGTGGCGTATCATCATCGATTTGCTCCACGGTCTGGTACAGATTGAGGCGTTCGATAAGCGACTGCTTGAGACGCCTTAACAATTCAGCACGTTCTTTTATCACTGTCCTTAATGCATCATCCATGTGACACTCACCTCCTTGTTTTTCCGATTTATTCATTACGCTATACAAGCCTGCGTGCAGGCGTAACGATGAACACCAGCCGCTATATCTTCCAGAAACACGGCCAGCACTCTTTTGGGTCCGATTTCATAGAAAATGTTGTGCTTGGTTCGAAGAAGATACTGAATGCTTTCACGCCATCGTACGGGACTGAACAATTGGCAGATCATGTTTTCCCGGATTCTTGATTGGCTGTATTCCGCGCATCCTGAATAATTCATCACAACATGAGAGTGAGGGCGGTGAAGAGTGATGTTCATTATTCTTTGACGAAACTCTTCCGTACACCGGCGCATGAGTGGACTGTGCCATGCTCCGGCGACAGGAAGACGAGTGAATCTAAAATATTTTTCTGACGAGGCAAGATGTGCAATCAGTTCTCGCGCACTCTTTTCTTCCCCCGCTATGACCTGTTCACGGGGTGAGTTGTCACAGGCTAGAAAAACACTCTTTTGAAGACCCGCTTTATAGATAGCATCTTCTATATCCCTCCGTTTGATGCCATTGATGGCATACATGCATCCTGAAATCTTCCTGCTTGCCGAGAGCATGGCAGCACCGCGATAGACTACGGCTTTCAGGGTGTCTTCCAATGAAAGGACTCCCGAGGCGTAAAGCGCTGCGTATTCTCCGACGCTGTGACCCAAATAAACGTTACCCTTTTTGTTTGTTCCCAAGTTATTTATCAGGAATTCAAAGGAAGCGATATTTACGGTCGTCAGGGCAATTTGGACCGTATCGGCAGCAACTAAAGCGGTTATGGGTCCCTTGAAACAGATTTCCGCGATATTTTTCCCAGACAAATCTTCGGCAAGTTGAAATATCTCCCGAGCCCGTGGATAGACATCGTGAAGTTTTCTCCCCATTCCTACGTACTGGGCGCCTTGACCCGCAAACATGAATACGTGGCCGGTGCGGAACGGGAACGTTACGGGTCTTATTTCATGGAATGACTTTTGATTGTTGACGATTCCCACAGCCATAAAACTCCTCGCTACTATGGTGCCCCTCCATAGGGATTTAGGTTTCTAGTCAAAATATAGTTGACGGTATAAAGGATCTTTTGCAGAGTCCGCCTGAATCGGACGTTTTTCGGACTTTTCGAGGCCGTCATAGCCAGGCCCGGACCTCGCCGGCTGCGGAGCCGCTACTCTGCAGGCGTTGTCAGGCTCGGAGTATTGCGGGGTTCCAGGAACGCAAAGGAGTGGTTACGAAAAGAGTTGAATTCAAGAATGCTCGGAAAAACTCAAAAAATGGAAGAAGAGGTAGCGGGTAAAGCGGGAAATGAATGGCACGAAAGAATTTTGCTTTATTCAGTCGTTCAGTGGTTACGACATTACTCGATAAAAGTACGCCCTGTCAACAGACTTTTTTTTATTTTTTCTGTCAAGAAACCGCTCCCCTATCGTACATATCCCGCTATACCGTCGTAGCGATATCCTTTTCGCCTCTGTCCGCTTTCTTCGCTCAGGGTGGTTGTGTAGAGGTAGCGGCGGGTTTCGGGGTTGTAGAACCTGTAGAGTTCGCGGGTTTCCCGGATGGGCACGAGGGCGATGTTGCCTATGGACCCATGGAAGATATGGCCGGTTGCCTCGCGGCTGTCTCTCTCCTTGTCTGTGGTATAGAACCACGTGTTCCTCCGGGGGTCGTGCCAGGCGTACAATTCTGTGGTTCCCGGTGTACCGGGACTGAAGAGCGTAAAAGCCCGGTCTTCCCTGTGGTATCCCCGGAGGACCTCGTCGGAAAGGGTCAGGGCTTCGGAGAGATACAGGTGATCTTCTCCTTGTCGGTAGAGGTAGACCGGCATCAGGGCCGTCGTCCTCGCCTCTTTCACTTCGAAGAAGAGTTCCACCACTCCCCTGCCGCCGTCGGAATCAAAGAGAATGTTCTCACGGTACAGGCCGGCATCGAGTCCGGCGGGATTGATGATGAGGCTTACGTAGTCGGGAGATGTCCTGGTGGTGCCCCGGGCCGGCGATACCCGTATCCAGTTGCCTGCGGCTTTCTTGACGGCTGTCCCGTAAACCCGGAAGCCCTCGATCCGAAAGGGTCCTTCCCGTGCCGCGGTAAGGGTGAGAACCTGCGGGCCCGTCCCGAGATTCCCGGCAAGCATCACTTCCCTGCGCTCATCAGCAGGACCGGTACAGTCGATTTCAGCAAGGTAGGCGCCGTTTAAATTGACCTGAAAGGATCCCGCGTCGGGAGATGTAAAGACACCAACGGCGACGCCCGTTCCCTCAAAGCTGTAGGTAAGACTGTCCCTTCGGGAAAAACGTTCCGGATAGCCGCCTCTTCCCCGCCACCAGCCGGTAATCCTGACCGGATTCCCCGCCTGTTCCGGAGGGTTGTAGAATTGATCGTCACCTGCTTTCTCGTTGTACAGTGACATGAACACGCCACCGGGAAGCCTCATGTCATGAAAATAAACCCGCCGCCCCTGAACATCAGCGCTCCAGGAAAGCATCGACTTTCCCTCATTCCTGACGCTGACCCGAGGCATGTATGTTCTTTCCGGCTCAAGCACCCCCAGGTTGAGTACGCGGGGTTCCAGGCGAAGCACGGGCCGCGAAGTTTCGGTGGATACTTTGTAGGCGAGAAAGAGGGTCCGGTGCTGGTCGTCGAAGTGAAAGACCACCCGATCCCGGCAGGAACCCGCGGGTAGCCCGCGGTGATACAGGGCTGACTGCCCGGCCCCGGCCTCGATAACAAGTTCAAGGTCAAAGAGCTCGCTGCCGTCGGGAGTCTCCACCGGTGTTTCGTCAAGCAAACGAAGGGTGATCTTCAGAGTGCCCGTCGCTTCGGTCATAACACCGTTCAGAGGTTCCTGCCCGTAGCCTGCTTCCCATTCATCGGCCAGGTCAAGCTTCCAGGCAACGGCGTCGGAGCCGCTTCGGCGAAGATCGAACCGGCCCGTCGTTGTTTCACCCGGACCGATCGTACCGAGGTCTACAAGATGAGGGGCGACTCTGAGCCGGGCACGAGGATCGACAGGGGTTACTTCAATGGCGGCGCTCGCGCTTTCCTTTCCCGACTCGATCCGCTTGATCTCCGTCCACCCCGGTGATTGGGCCATAAAGAGACTGCTTCTTCCCTGAAAAGACCCTGCCGAGGGGTTTGAATTGATCCAATACCCCCACCGCGACGACGAAACATCACTCCTGGCCCCGTCGGACCAGACGGCCGTCGCCATCAGCCTCCGCGACTGGTCTTCGGGAAGGGTTATCTTGAGAGGGGTCAACACAACCTCCACCAGGGTTACCACGGTCATCGTCACCTCGATGACCCTGTCACCGCCGTTGGAGCGGATCACCAGTGCCCCCTCGTACTCACCCGCCTCAAGGCCCCGTGCGTTGACCCTGACGGTCAGGGACCGGCCCTCTCCCGACGGAATCGCGCTCCCGGCCGCGGATAGGGGAATCCTGTCATCGCCGGTGACGGCTCTGATCCATGGAACAGTGACTGACGCGCGCCAGGCAAGCGCTCCCGCACCCGTGTTCGTAATGACATATTGCAGTTCCCTGGACGCGTTCGCTTCCACCCGTCCCAGGGCGGCATCGGGGCCGGAGAGGGCTATAATCGGCCCCGCCGGCTCATCAACGCGCACCGGGATACTCTCGCTTCTGACTCCGTCCTTCTCGGCCGTCAGCCGGGCCACTCCCTTCGCGCGGGCCTGGAGAACACCCGGTTCAAGGAATTCGGCGACACTCGTGTTGTCGGAGATCCACCGCGCCTGTCCGGTCACATCCACCGTCCTGTCGTCGCCCGTCCTGTCGTCGCCGACCTGACCGGACGCCCGGAAAACGCGGCTCAGGCCCGGCGCCAGCGGCTCCGGCCGCGGGGGTTCGATGGTCAGGTACCGGACGACCCCCGTGCCTGTCGTGCGAGGCTTGTATTCTACGTGGAGGAGTACCGGGACGGCACGTGATTCGGCCCCCTCGCCGGTAATGACTACATGGGCCCGGTGTGTGCCTGGATCAAGGTTTCCGGAGTTGACTGTGACGGTGACCCTGTGGGGCGTGCTCGTGACGAACTGTCCCCCTGTCCGGTCAAGAACCACCCATGAAGAAGACGTCTCCAGGCGCCAGGGAGATCCTTCCACGCCCTGCGGGTAGTGAAAATAAAGGGGCAGTGAGGCCGTTTCCCCCGTCCCGATGGTCCCGAAGTCGAGAATGCCCGGCGTCGTTATGAAGGAAGCCTCCGTCCGGATTCCTTCATCGGACCGGGCCGTTGACAGGGCCGGAATCAGCAGGACCAGCAGGACCAGGACGGATGACGCCGACATGGATGGGATTCGTGGCAGAATCATGGAAACATACCCTCATAGTATCCCGGAAAAAGTAGAAGTTTTCTACTAACACAGGGGGGAACCATTGTCAAGCGGAGGGGCTTTTTCAGACAAAGGCCTTGACACGATTTTACGTATCCATATATAGTCAGCGAACTTTTGCCATGAAGAACAGTATGGACACCGATGAACTCAGACATATCGTAGCATTGACGTTGATTGACGACGTGGGGCCCGTGGCCGTCCGGAGACTTGCGGCGTACTTCGGATCCTGCCGCGCCGTGTTCAGCGCCTCGTCATCGGAGATCTCAAGGGTCTCCCGGATACAACCGGAAGCGGCCGCCCGCATCGGTATGTTTTCGTGCTGGAAACGGGTAGACGAAGAACTGGAACGGGCCCGGAAGCTGGGGGTTGATCTGGTCACTCCCGATGATGACCGCTACCCGGAGCTGCTGCGGAACATCTATGATTACCCGTCCCTGCTCTACGTGAAGGGGGATCTTTCCGGAAACGAAATATGCCTGGCCGTGGTGGGATCACGAAGGGCGACCGCCCAGGGTCTCCATACCGGCGACCGCCTGTCCCGTGAGCTGGCCCTCAGGGGCGTCACGGTCGTAAGCGGCATGGCCAGAGGTATCGATTCGTCGGCACATCGGGGCGCGCTGTCGGTCCGGGGCAGAACCATTGCCGTTCTCGGATCGGGGCTGGATGTCATCTATCCTCCTGAAAACACAAAACTCTTCGAGAGCATTGTCGCCCAGGGGGCAGTTGTTTCCGAATACCCCTTTGGATCATCCCCCCTGGCACACCATTTTCCCCGACGGAACAGGATCATCAGCGGTATGTCTTATGGTGTTGTCGTTATCGAGGCCGCCGCAAAGAGCGGATCCCTGATCACGGCGCGCATGGCCCTCGAACAGGGCCGTGAGGTCTTTGCCGTTCCCGGCAGCATCGAATCCGGGATGTCCCGGGGGACAAACACCCTGATACAGGAGGGGGCAAAGCTGGTTCAGGGCGTTGATGACATTCTTGACGAGGTGAGGTCCCAGGTACGGCAAGAACGCCACGATCCCGGGGAAACTTCCGTCGACGCCGTCCCGTCAGGGCCGGACCCTGTCGACGGAATCCCTCACGTCGACAGAACAGACGACGAATCAGGGAAAGAACAGAAGGCCATTCTCCGGTTCATCGGCGGCAGCCCCGTTCATTTCGACGATCTCGCGGAGCAGTCGGGCATTGCCGTCGATCGGCTGCTCGACCGCCTTCTGACCCTTGAGCTGAACGGTCTGATCAAGCAGTTACCGGGATGTTACTATATCAACCAGGAGTAAGACAAGTATGCCTTCGACACTGATTATCGTGGAATCACCCACGAAAGTAAAAACCCTGAAACAGTATCTCGGATCCGGCTACACCATCAAGGCATCCGTGGGACACATTAAGGATCTTCCCAAAAGCAAGCTCGGCATCGATATCGAGCATGACTTCACGCCCACGTACACCGTCAAGGCGGAACGCAAGAAAACAATGGCCGAACTGAAACAGGCGGCTCGATCGGCGGACCGCGTCCTGCTCGCTCCCGACCCGGACCGGGAAGGAGAAGCCATCGCCTGGCACATCGCCGAGGAAATCAAGAGAAAGGACAAAAAGATATTCCGTGTCCTCTTCGGCGACCTGACGAAAAAGACCATCCAGGCGGCCCTGGACAACCCCCTTCCCCTGGATGAAAACAAATACGAGGCTCAGCAGACCAGGCGCATCCTGGACAGACTTGTGGGCTATCAAATCAGCCCCATACTCTGGGAGAAGGTTCAACGGGGATTGAGTGCCGGCAGGGTCCAGTCGGTTGCCGTGCGAATCATCTGTGAACGGGAGAGGGAGATTCTGGGTTTTACAGCCGAAGAATTCTGGACTCTTTCCGCTCATCTGGAAGGCCGTTTTCCGCCCGCCTTCGAAGCAAAGCTCCTCAGGATCGACGGCAAAAAGAAAACCGTGGGCTCCGAAGCAGAAGCCGCCGCGATAGTCGCCGAACTGGAAAATGAGTCGTTTCGGGTGGAATCGGTTGAAAAGAAGGCAATAAAACGGCAGCCCGCTCCTCCCTTTACGACAAGCAAACTCCAGCAGGAAGCGGCTCAACGGTTCCGCTATTCGGCGAAACGAACCATGGCCCTCGCCCAGAAGCTCTATGAAGGAATCGAACTGGGGAGCCAGGGTCCCGTGGGGCTGATCACCTACATGCGGACCGACTCCGTCAGGGTTGCCGGCGAAGCGCTTGAAGAGGCCCGAGCCCACATTGCCGGTCGTTACGGCAGGGACTATCTGCCGGCCAGACCCCGGGTCTTTAAAACATCCAAGACGGCACAGGACGCCCATGAGGCGATACGTCCCTCGTCTCTTGCCTATCACCCCGAGGACATCAAAGAGTTTCTCGGAAGAGACGAATTCCGTCTGTACCAACTCATCTGGAATCGCTTCATCGCCTCCCAGATGTCCCCGGCGATCTACGATCGAACCACCATCGATATTACCGCCGGCCGGTTTCTCTTCCGGGCCCAGGGTGCCGTCATGACCTTTCCGGGCTACACCACTGTCTGGAGCGAGGCAACCCCCGACAAGGACCCCGCGGAAGACGGGGACGATCCGGACCACGCTTTGCCCCTTCTCACCGGTGGCGACGTGCTCAAACTTTTGAAACTCGATCCCCGTCAGAATTTTACCCAGCCGCCGCCGCGGTTTACCGAAGCATCGCTGGTCCGGGAACTTGAAGAGCGCGGAATCGGCCGTCCCAGTACCTACGCGGCCATCATCGGAACCATCCAGGACCGCAACTACGTCACGCTGGAAAAGCGACGATTCCGCCCCACCGAACTGGGCATGGTGGTGACCGACCTCCTGGTCGACAATTTCCCCGGAATTCTCGATATCAGCTTTACGGCATCCATGGAAGACAAGCTGGACCGCATCGAGGAAGGCTCCCTGAAGCGCGTGGATACCCTGAAAGAATTCTACGATTCTTTCAAGCCGGAACTCGAAAAGGCAAAATCATTGATGCGAAACTTAAAGAAAGAAGAGGAACCCACTGATATCATATGCGATAAATGTGGAAGTCAAATGGTTATAAAGTGGGGGAGAAACGGAAAATTCATTGCCTGTTCAAACTACCCGGCCTGTAAAAACACAGCCAACATCCGCACTGACGATGCCGGACGGGTGGAGCGCAAGGAACCGGAAGTAACGGATATCATCTGTGGGAGTTGCGGTAAAAACATGGTCGTCAAGGAAGGCCGCTTCGGCACGTTTCTCGGCTGTTCGGGGTATCCTGAATGTTCCACCACCCGTCCTATAGACACGGGCGTCGCGTGCCCCCAGGGGGGATGTTCGGGAATGCTCTGTGAGCGCAGATCGAAACGGGGCAGAGTTTTCTACGGCTGTTCCGCCTACCCCGCCTGCACGTTCGCAATCTGGAACCGTCCCGTCCCGGAAGCCTGCCCCCGTTGCGGGTCTCCCTACCTGGTTGAAAAGTACACCAAAGCCTCGGGCGCCTTCAAGGCATGCCCCGTCAAGGAATGCGGGTACAAGAAACCGGCCGGCGGATCTGCCTGAACTATGGAAAAGACAGTGAAAACCAGAGGAGGCGCGGGACTGTCCGTCACCGTCATCGGCGCCGGTCTTGCCGGCTGCGAGGCGGCATGGCAGCTTTTGTCCCAGGGTCTTCCCGTCACTCTGCTGGACATGAAGCCCCGTGACCTGTCCCCGGCGCACCGCTCTCCCCGCATGGCCGAACTGGTCTGCAGCAACTCCTTCCGTTCCGACAGTCCCGACAGCGCCGCGGGACTCCTGAAGGAAGAACTCTCTCGAATGGACTCCCTGATCATGCGGGCGGCCCGGGATACCAGAGTTCCCGCGGGGAAGGCCCTTGCCGTTGACCGGGAACTTTTTTCCCGGTTTGTCGAAGAAACGCTCCGGGCGCATGGGAGTCTGTCGGTTCGGCAGGAACAGGTCAGGAACATTCCCCGGGAGAGACCGCTGATCATCGCTACGGGCCCTCTTACGTCGGAGGAACTCGCCCTCTCCATAGCGGGCGTCACCGGTGCAAAGTCCCTTTTCTTCTACGACGCGATTTCTCCGGTCATCGAAAGCGATTCAATCGATTATTCCAAGGTATTCAGGGCGTCCCGCTATGAGGAAGGGGCCGGGGACTACATCAACTGCCCCCTGAACAGTGATACCTATGAGGCCCTTGTGAAGTCAATCCGGGATGGCGATGAAGTACCCCTGCGGGATTTCGAAGACAGGAAGTGCTTTGAGGGATGTCTCCCCCTTGAAGTCATGGTCCGCCGGAACCATGAAACACCTCGATACGGACCCATGAAGCCCGTCGGCCTGAAGGATCCCCGCACGGGCAGGCAACCCTGGGCCGTCGTACAGCTCCGCAGGGAAAACAACGAGGGGACGTTGTATAGCATGGTGGGATTCCAAACGAAACTCACCCGGCCGGAACAGAAACGTATTTTCAGAATGATCCCGGGCCTCGAGAATGCCGAATTCGCCCGTTACGGAAGCATACACAGGAACACCTATATCGACTCACCGACGCTGCTGGAGCCCTCACTGGAACTGAAAGGGCACGGGGGACTTTTTTTCGCGGGACAGATAACCGGAGTGGAAGGCTACATCGAATCAGCCGCCATGGGACTCCTGGCGGGCATCAACGCCGGCGCCCTCGCGAGGCGGGGCTTCATGCCGCCCCCTCCGCCGCCGGAAACGGCCCTGGGATCCCTGATTCGTCACTTGGGTACCCGAACAGGCGCCGCCTTTCAGCCCATGAACGTCAATTTCGGTCTTTTCCCGCCCCTTCCGGGAAGGATTCCCAGGAAAGAGCGGGGCCGTCATTACGCCCGCCGGTCACTGGAACACCTGGCACGCTGGCAAGAGCACGCCAAAGACTGACGATCCCCTTACATGTCGAAAAACGCCCGATAGAAGACGGCTTTGTAAAAGCTCCTTGGGCACGGCGCGCAGATCCAGAAGAATGCGGCGTACTGTGAAGTACGCCGCAGTGACGAAGGCCGGAGCGCAGTCAAGCATCAGGCTGTAGTGCCGGAGGCATGCCTCCGGCACCATTGTACGAAGCCGTCAAGGGTTGCGTTCGTGGATGATCCTCAGCCCCTCCAGCGTGAGCATTTCATCAACGATCCGGATATTTCTTGTCTCCGAGGCGATGACGCCGGCCAGACCTCCCGTTGCGATAACCGTGACTTCAGTCTTTGCCTCCAGCTTCATCCGGTCGATGATACCGTCGACCAGCCCGGCATAGCCGAACATAATGCCCGCCTGCATGCTGCTCACGGTGTTCTTGGCGATTATGTGTTCCGGTCTGGTGAATTCCACCCGGGGCAGTTTCGAGGCACGCTCAAAGAGGGCCTCCGTGGAAATTGAGATTCCCGGGGCGATGCACCCGCCCATGTACTGGCCTTTCTCAGTCACGTAATCGAAGGTTATTGCCGTACCGAAATCGACGATGATCAGATTTCCTCCGTACTTGCTGTGGGCCGCCACGGCATTGACAATCCGGTCGGCACCCACTTCCCGGGGATTGTCATAGAAGATGGGCATGCCCGTCTTGATGCCGGGGCCCACCACGCGGGGTTTTTGTTTGAAATACTTGACGGAGAGAGGTTCCAGGATGTTCAGCATGGGCGGCACAACGCAGGATATGATGATGGAGGTGATCGCTTCCGCTTCCACCTTTATGGTGTTCAGGAGTTCCAGGATCAACATGCCGTATTCGTCAACGGTATTGTTGCAGACGGTCCGGATACGCCACCACTGAACAAGTTCTTTTTTATCATACAAACCGATAACGGTATTGGTGTTTCCCACGTCAAGCACGAGCAGCATGACCGACCTTCCCCATTGTTTTTTGTTGTTTTTAAACAGGACCTGCGCCACCTGTCGATTCACGGAACCAGCACATCGCCTGCAAAAATCCGGTTCACACCACCGCCGCCGTCCCGGAGCAGGAGGCAGCCTTCCTCATCGATACCGATAACAGTGCCGGCCTCCCGGGTTTTCCTGTTTATTACTTCCACATATTTCCCCATGATCCCCGAGAAAGAAAGCCACTCTTTCCGTATGGGAGGAAACCCGTCGTCACGATACCGGATATACCAGTCTTCGAGAGAGCGGAACATCTTCAGAGCCACTTCCTCACGGATGACCTGTCCGGTGGCGGCCTCCCTCAGGGATATCGCCCCGTCCCGAATCGACTCGTCGAATTCTTCGCGGGTCATGAGAATGTTGATGCCGATACCGATGATGATACAGTCTATCCTGTTTCCGGTCACCCTCATTTCGGTAAGTATGCCCGCAACTTTCCTGCCCTGGACCTGAACGTCATTGGGCCACTTGAGACGTACCGCGCCCGGACAGTACTCCGCGAGAACCCGGGCCACGGCGACCCCCGCCATGATGGTTATCGACGGCGCTCGGGCCGGGTTGAATTCGGGTCGAAGTATGACGGAAAAATAAATATTGCGCCCCGGAGGCGACTGCCAGGCACGACCCGGAATGCGTCCCCTGCCGCTTAACTGGTGATCGGCAAGGACCAGTTCGCCCTCGGCGGCCCCTTCCCCCGCAAGTTTCAGGGCCAAGGTATTTGTCGAATCGACGGTTTCCCTGAAGTGAATTTTTCGGCCGATAAGTCTCCCGGAACACTGCTTCTCCAGAGCCGCTATTGAGGAACTGTCCATGACGATATCAGGGTGTGAGAATCAGGGAAACGTCGGCCGCCGTGACCGAGTGGGTCAGGGCGCCCACTGAAATGAAGTCCACTCCCGTGGCGGCCACATCGGCCACTGTCTCCAGAGTGACATTGCCCGATGCCTCCACCAGGGCCTTCCCCCCGATAAGAGCGACGGCCTCGGCCATGGTATCGAGGTCCATGTTATCGAGCATGATGATATCGGCGCCGCCTTCCAGGGCCTGACGGACCTCATCGAGATCGCGCGTCTCGACCTCGATGGTAAAGGCCGGCGGAACACCGCTTTTGATCCGTCGGATTGCCTCGACTATTCCGCCCGCCGCGACACTGTGGTTTTCCTTGATCAGCACGCCCCGGTCGAGGCCGAAACGGTGGTTCAGACCGCCGCCGACGCGGACGGCGTACTTGTCGAGAACCCTCAGGCCGGGCATGGTTTTCCTCGTGTCCAGCACGCGGACGTCGGTCCCCTTCACCGCCTCGACAAAACGCGAGGTCCTGGTCGCTATGCCGCACATCCTTTGAAACAGGTTCAGTGCCGTTCGCTCCGCTTCGAGAATGCTTTTCAATGAGCCCGAAAGGCGGGCCAGGTCCCGGCCCGGGCCGAGGCGATCTCCATCGGCGCAGAGGGCCTCGAAGGCGAGACTTCCGTCATGAACCAGGAAAACGTCCCTGAAGATATCTATGCCGGCCACAACAAGTTCACTCTTGGCGAAAACCCGTGCGCTTCCCTGCTCGCGGCCGGTCAGCAGATTCCCCGTCGTGACGTCCCCCGACCCGATATCCTCGTCCAGGGCTCGCTTGATACTATCAATCATTTCCATCACAACACCCCGATCAGGAAGCGGCGATATCGCCGATCTGCAGGAGAGCGTCCCGCAGGACGGCGCTTCGCGCCTTCAGGGCGTCGTATTTTTCCTGTTCCTTGACCACGATTTCCTCTGACGCCTTGGTTCTGAAATCCTGATTTTCCAGCTTCATGGAAACACGCTCCAGGTCGGCGTCGATTTTCCCCACTTCTTTCTCCAACCGTGCTTTTTCAGTCTCGACGTCGATGGCGTCACCGAGATACACGTATATCTTCAGGGGGCCCACAACAGCCACGGCGGCTCCCGTGACGTCCCCGGCATCGTTTACGGCGGCAAACTCGGTCAGGCCGGCAAGGTCGGTCACGTAGCGGTCTCCTCCGCGAAGTATTTCCATGGAGTCTCCATCGGGACAGAGCGCCAGTGCCCGGATTTTTTTGCCCGGAGGAACGCGCATGACACCCCGAATGTTACGTATTGCCATTATGACGTTTCGTATGAGGTCCATGTCGGCCGCCGCGTCGGGGTCGTCGAGACCGTCATCGGCCACGGGATACCGGGAGATCATCACAGACGTCCCGGTATCTGAAATTGACTGCCATATCTCCTCTGTTATGAAGGGGATGAAGGGGTGGAGAAGCTTGATGGATGTCCTCAACACCCGAAGAAGCGTCTGTTGCGCGGCAGCCCGGCTCGCTGAGCCTTCTCCGGAGTAGAGGACACCCTTCACGAGTTCAAGGTACCAGTCACAGAATTCGTGCCAGAAGAACTGGTAGAGTTCCGTGGCGGCGTCGTTGAAGCGGTATTCGTCGAGCGCGGCCGTCGCTTCCCGGACGGTACGGTTCAACCGGTCGCGAATCCAGCGATCACACAGGGAGTAGTCCTCTCCGGCGCACTCTTCCTTTTCATCATAATCCTCGAGATTCATCATGCAGAACCTGTAGGCGTTCCATATTTTATTGATAAAGTTCCGGTACCCTTCCACGCGGCTTTCAGACATTTTGACGTCCCGTCCCTGGGCGGTGAACGCCGCCAGGGTAAAGCGGAAGGCGTCTGCACCGAATCTGTCGATCATGTGCAGCGGGTCGATGATGTTTCCCTTTGACTTGCTCATCTTTTCGCCCTGTTCGTCCCGCACCAGGGCGTGGAGGTACACATTCCGGAAGGGCACTTCTTTCATGACATAGATGCCCATCATCATCATCCGGGCCACCCAGAAAAAGATGATATCGAAGCCCGTAACCAGCAGACTTGTGGGATAGAAGGTTTTCAGCGCCGGTGTTTCGTCAGGCCACCCCAGGGTCGAAAAAGGCCACAGGGCGGAACTGAACCAGGTATCGAGGACATCCTCGTCCTGCCGGAGGGTGTCTGCACCGCAGCGGGAACAGGCGGGCGGTTCGTCCACGGCCGCGGTGAGTTCACCGCAGGCGTCGCAATACCAGACGGGTATCCTGTGTCCCCACCATATCTGCCGTGATATGCACCAGTCCCTGATGTTTTCGAGCCAGTCAAAGTATGTGGCTTCCCACTGGACCGGAACAATCCTGGTATTTCCTTTCACGACGGCGGCTATGGATGTCTTTGCGAGTGCATCCACTTTCATGAACCATTGTTTCGACACCATGGGCTCCACGTTGGTCTTGCAGCGGTAACAGCAGCCGACGTTATGGCTGTATGGCTCCACTTTGAGCAGGTACCCCCGTGCCTTCAGGTCGGCAACCACATTGGCCCTGGCCGTCAGGCAGTCCTGACCGTGGTAGGGACCGCCGTTTTCATTGATAACGGCGCTTTCATCCATGATGGAGACTATCTGAAGATCGTGCCTCCGGGCCATGGCGAAGTCGTTGGGATCGGCCGCGGGGGTTATCTTGACGGCTCCTGTACCGAATTCACGTGACACATAGGAATCTTCTATGATGGGAATTTCCCGGTTCATCAGGGGCAGTATGGCTGTTTTCCCGACCATGGATCGGTACCGTTCGTCATCGGGGTTGACGGCCACCGCGGTGTCTCCCAGCATGGTTTCGGGGCGCGTGGTTGCCACGACGATCCCGCCGGAACCGTCGGAAAGGGGATATCGGATATGCCAGAGATTGCTGTCGGCCTGTTCGTATTCGACTTCGAGGTCCGATAGTGCCGTGTGGCATCGGGGACACCAGTTGACGATGTAGTCGCCCTGGTAAATGAGGCCATCGTGATACAGGCGGACGAAGACTTCACGCACCGCCCGGGAAAGCCCCTCGTCCATCGTGAACCGTTCACGCTCCCAGTCGCAGGAACAGCCGAGTTTCTGGAGCTGATTCAGAATGATGCTCCCGTACTTCTCACGCCATGCCCAGACCCGCTCCACGAAGGCTTCCCGCCCTATCTCATGGCGCGTGGTTCCCTCCCTGGCGAGTTCCTGCTCAACCACATTCTGGGTGGCGATGCCGGCGTGGTCCGTGCCGGGCATCCAGAGAGCGTTATAGCCCTGCATCCGTTTAAACCGGATAACCAGGTCCTGCAGGGTGTTGTTCAAGGCATGGCCCATGTGCAGCATCCCCGTGATATTGGGCGGCGGGATAACTATGGCGAATGGTTCCCTGTCGCTTGTGTCCTCGGCGTGGAAGAGCCGATTCTCAATCCAGTACCGGTACCATCGGGATTCCACTTCCCGCGGTTCATACGATGCACTTAATCTGTTTTTTTTCATTGTACCTTCCTGTTTCCGATTTGCCGTTTTTTGTCCGAACGGTTCTCTGAAGGTGATGCAGGCCCCGTCGGTGCCCGTCACCTTCCAAAACCGATAAGCAGCACATCTTTCAGCTTGCGTATGGCCGTCAGGGCGTCGGCTCCCGACAGGGGAGCGTAGGGCGCAAGCCTGCTCGAATCAAAGAAATCCGAACTCATAATATCGAGTGATGTTATTGTCATCACAGCCTTGTAGTTGGGGTGCCTGTAATCGATGTTCTCAACGAAAGGGCCTTCTTCAGTGTATCGGAAAACAGGCTCCTCTCCCCAGATCCCGACGAGGATATCATAGAGCGCGATGGCGAGGTTCAGTCTCGTTACAAGATCATTGGGGTAAAATTTCCCGTCGGGGTAAACCTCGAGGCCCTTGACCCCGATGGCGACTATTTTCTTTATCTCGTCGGCATAGGAGCAGCTTTGAATATCAGGAACATCCAGGGCGGAATCCGACGTGCCTCCATACTTGGCGAGCCCCCGGTACAGATCCTCGATCTCAAGCTCTTCCACCAGGAGGAGTGCCATCTGGCACCTGTTCACACGGTCCGCGATTACCACTTCCTCGACCTGGTCGGACAGGGGCCCCAGGACAAGAATCTGCTTCATCCGCTTCCATGCTTCGTCGGCCTGTTCGATGTACTCGTCGTTGAGGTCGAGAACCTTGATAAAATGCATCCCCGCCCTGCTGAACTCGTGATTCATCACCAGGGCACGACCCATGAAGTACCAGGCGGCCGATGACCGGGGATCGACGGCAACGGCGGACTTAAATTCCTGTTCGGCGCGGTCGATCCAGTCATTCCGGCGGCTCATGGTAAACAGCTGTATCTTCACGATATGGGTCAGGAGCCGTTCCCTGTCACGCCGGGCATACTGTTGCGCCTTCTCAACCGATTCAAAGGCGCTCTTCAGGTTTCCGCGGTGAGCGTTGACAAGGGCGATTCCGGCATGACCCAGGGAGGATTCCCGATTAAGCTGTATGGCCAGCGATAACTCCCGCTCCGCGTCATCGAGCTTGTTCTGATT
Source organism: Syntrophales bacterium (assembly GCA_023228425.1). Classification (NCBI taxonomy): domain Bacteria; kingdom Pseudomonadati; phylum Thermodesulfobacteriota; class Syntrophia; order Syntrophales; species Syntrophales bacterium. The sequence continues at coordinate 22,182 of JALOBE010000005.1, read as the reverse complement.
TATAAGGACCATACCGGTGTAGGTGTGGTGCTCCGATGAGTCGAGAAAGCTCAAAGGTGTCCGTTCAGGCGACACGCAGGAACCGGCCGCCAGAATCAGGGCGATTGCGAAGAAAATCGCGGCGAACCGACAGGACCGCCGTGCGGTACGCAGTCTCCTCGTCAATCGCGGGAACGGGTGAGTGTCTGTTGTCATCCCTCCCCTCCTCCCTCAGGGATTCCGGCCGGACGGACGGGGCCATTGAACGTTCAGCGTTTAACCCGCGGCTGCGCATGAAGCACAGGCTGCATAATTATATCCATGTGTCTGTGAAGTCAAGAAGATTTGCCCTTTCCACCCCGTGTGCGCACGGTCCATCATACGTCCGTGCGGGAAAGAAAGTTCGACACCAGCGCCATGATCTTCTCGACCCCATCGGGACCGAACCAGTGAATCTCCCCGTCACGCTTGAACCAGGCGATCTGTCGCTTGGCATAGTTTCTCGTGTCCCGTTTGAGTCTGCCGAGCGCCTCTTCGGAGGAGATATCACCCCTGAGCGACTGAATCACATGTCGGTAGCAGAAGGCCTGCATGGAGGGCAGCGACGGGGCATAGTCGTGCTGAAGGAGTCGATGAGCTTCTTCCGCGAGACCCTGATCCATCATGTCGTTCGCCCGCTCATTGATCCTTCGGTACAGTTCTTCCCGTTCCGGGGCCAGCCCGATCTTGAGGCAATCATAAAGGCCGTCCCGAAAATCATGCTTCCACTGATGCCGCACGATAGAGATCCCCGTAAGTTCAAGAACCTCAAGCGCCCGTATTATCCTGACAGAATCCCGGGGATGGATGCGCGACGCCCCCAGAGCGTCCCGTTCGCTGAGCAGGTTGTACAGATACTCCCTGCCCCGCGCCTCGGCTTCCCGCCGGAAATGGGCCCTCAACTCAGGATCGGCCGGGGGAACTTCAATCAGACCACCGAGAAGAGCATCCACGTAAAGGCCCGTACCGCCGGCCAGGACCACGACACGTCCCCGCCGCCTGAGGGTTGCGGCTGCCTCCGAGGCCCGCTCCCTGTAGAGTGCCGCGCTGAAATGTTCATCGGGATCGATGATACTGATGAGATGATGGGGGACCCTGGCTTGCTCGCCTCCAGTGGGCTTCGCCGTACCGATATCCATATGGCGGTAGATCTGCATCGAGTCGGCGCTTAAAACCTCCCCACCGAAGCGCCGGCAGATTTCCATGGCCACGGCAGTCTTTCCGGCCGCCGTGGGGCCGACGACCACGACAACCGGGATGGCTGATCTCGTTTCAGTCACGGCCGGGTCACCGCCGCCGGAAAAGACGTTCCAGCTCGCGTTCGTCGATCATCACGTAAAGCGGCCGTCCGTGGGGGCAGGTCCGGGTATTGGGGAACGAATCGAGATCGCTGCACAGAGCGGCCACCTCTTCATCACTCAACCGCTGGGGTCCCCGTACCGCGTCGTGGCATGCCAGAAGGGCCAGCAGTCTGTCCCGGGATTCATCACTCACCCTGCCGGTGCTCCCCGTCGTCTCCATTTCGTCGATGCTGTCCATGATGATCCGCTTCACATCCGCACCGGCAAAGAGGGCCGGAACCGCCCTGACGGCGACGGTGTTTCCCCCGTAGGGCTCGATGTCGAAACCGCCATCCCTGAGAAAGGGGAGCAGGTCCGTGAGCACGGCAAAAGAGCCCGGTGCCATGTCAATAATCTCGGGAATGAGAAGCTGTTGTGAAACCCCGGCGTCACCGGAAGGGGCCGCCTTGAGCTTCTCGAAAAGAATCCGTTCGTGGGCTGCGTGCTGATCCACGAGAACCAGACCGTTGTCAGCGGAAAAAACCAGATAGATGCCGACCGCATTTCCCAGGTAGCGGAGGTTTGAGAAAAAACGAGTCTCTCCCGGCTCCCGGTGGTTCCAATCCTGCCCTTCATCGGGGGTCGCTCCCCGAAAGCCGGATGGACCGGCGGGAATGTAAACGCGTTTTTCGTCGGTCTCAACACGGTAGCGGGGATAGAATTCCTGCACACCCCTGTCCCGGTCGGGACGGGATTTTCGTCGGTACCATCCGGATGTTTCCGGAATGACACCGCTCCTGCCGGCACCTCCGGCCAGCCGTTCAGCCAGAATACCCGAGATGATTCTGAATATGTCGCCGGACTGTTTAAAACGTACTTCCAGCTTTGCAGGATGGACGTTTACGTCTATTTCTTCACCTGATACTTTAAGAAATAAAACGGCCAGGGGGTAACGTTTCGGCTCCATGATGCTTCGATAGGCCGCCATGACTGCCTGGTTGAGCATGGCATCCCGCAGAGGGCGCCCGTTGACGAACCAGGAGATATCCCTAGAGCTTGACCTGCTGAGTGTGGGCGGCGAGATGGCCCCACGAAGGGACAGTCCTTCCCGGGTTTCGTCGACGACAAGGGCCTCGTTCCGAAAATCCTCGCCACGCAAAAGGTGAATCCGGTCCATTGCTGATTCAACACTCTGAAGGTTCATGACGAGCCGTCCGTTGGCCCTCACCTGGAAGGCGATGCCCGGATTCACCATGGCGAGGCGGGTAACGGCCTCGAGACAGCGGGCCTGCTCGGTGGATGGTTTTTTCATGAATTTTTTCCGGGCCGGCGTCGCGTAGAAGAGATCCCTCACCCTCACGGATGTCCCCAGTGGACTCCCGGCATCTATACTTTCCACCACCTGCCCGCCCTCGACGGTGCATCTCGTCCCGGACTGTCCATCCCAGGTTCGGGTCAGTAGTTCGACCCGGGAAACGGCCGCGATGCTGTACATGGCCTCTCCTCTGAAGCCCAGGGTGTCAAGGCGGGAAAGATCGTCAAAGGAACGTATCTTGCTCGTGGCATGGCGCTGGAAGACCAGGGGAACCTGCGACGGATCGATCCCCTCGCCGTTATCGACAACCCGGATGGATTTCATGCCCCCCTCTTCCAGTTCGACCTGGATTCTCGAGGCTCCCGCGTCGATGGCGTTTTCCACCAGTTCTTTCACCACGGACGCCGGACGTTCCACTACTTCCCCGGCGGCGATCTTCGCCGCGAGTTCCTCCGACATGGGTTGGATGGCTTTACTCACCGGTACCTCACTTCCATCAAAAACAATCCTTGGGGAGGGGCCGTCATGCCGGCCCGCGTTCTGTCCCGGGAGTCAAGAATCGACAGGAACTCCCGGACCGTCGTTTTACTCCTTCCCACATCGACGAGGGTTCCCACCACGGCTCGTACCATGTGCCTCAAAAAACCGTCCGCCTCGATATCGAAGAACAGCATGTCCCCCCGGCGGGCGCATTCCGCCCGTGAAACGGTGCGCAGGGCACTTTCCACGTCACTTCCGGAGGACTTGAAGGCGCTGAAGTCATGGGCCCCCAGAAGAAGGGAGGCAGCCTCATTCATGGCTTCCGGGTCAATGGGCTCCGGAATATGCCAGGCCCGGTTGTGGACAAGGGGTGACCGTATGCGGCCGTTATAGATACGGTACTGATAGTGTTTCGACAGGGCGTCATAACGGGCGTGAAAACTCCCGTTCACATCCTCGGCTCGCCGGACCGCGATGTCATGGGGAAGCAGGCTGTTCATGCCCCGAAGAATGTTCTCTGTCGGGAGCGTCGATGAGGTCCTGAAGTTTGCCGCCTGACCCCGGGCATGCACCCCGGCATCGGTCCTTCCCGATCCGGTAAGCCCTATCGGCTCCTGAAGGATCGTTGAGGCCGCCTGTTCGAGCAGTTCCTGAATGGTCCGCCCCGTCGCCTGACGCTGCCACCCCTGGTAGGCGGTCCCGTCATACTCTACAGTTATCTTGATGTTCCTGATGGTTCACCTCTCCCCGAGGAACAGGCTTCCAGGGCCACGATCGATGCAAGCGGCTTCCCTTCCAGCAACCTCAACGAAGCGCCGCCACCCGTTGAAATGAAGGTCATGCGCTCTGTTTCTCCCGCGTTATGCACGGCAACGTCGGTATCGCCTCCGCCGACTATGGTAAGAGCATGAAGCTCGCCGATTATCCTGGCCAGGGCATAGGTGCCCCGGGAAAAGGGATCCAGCTCAAAGACACCCATGGGTCCGTTCCAGACAACCGTTTTTGCGTCGGAGAGAGCCTCTTTGAAGAGCAGGGTCGTGGCGGGGCCGATGTCGAGAGCCATCCATTCCGCGGGGATTTCCTGGACAGGCACTATTTTTGTGACCGCCGCGGAATCGATGCCCCGGGCGATGACGCAGTCAACGGGAAAATAGAGCCTGACGCCCCGTTCCCGGGCCGATTCGATGCCCCGGCGGGCAGTGTCGACAAGTCCTTCCTCCAGGAGGGAGCGACCCACGTCGATGCCCATGGCTTTGAGAAAAGTGAAGGCCATGCCACCGCCGATGATCATCGTATCAACCCGTTCCGTCAGTGTTTCAATGGCCTGGAGTTTCTCGGACACCTTAGCTCCGCCGAGTACGGCAACAAAGGGACGGGAGGGATTCTTCAGGGTCCTGTCGAAATAGGTCAACTCCTCTTCCATGAGGAGGCCGATACCGCATTCCTTCATGTACTTCAGGATTCCCACGTTGGACGCGTGGCTCCGATGGGCGTTGCCGAAGGCGTCATTGATATAGACATCGCCGTGGCCGGCCAGTTCACGGGCGAAGGCATCGTCGTTTTTAGTTTCTCCTCCGTGGAACCGGAGGTTTTCCAGCAGAACGGCCGAGCCCGGTTTCAGCGCGTTCACGCGGCCCCGGGCGGCATCTCCGACACAGTCGGGCAGAAGTGGAATGTCGCTTCCCAGAAGTTCGGACAGGCGCTTTGCCACGGGCGCCAGACTCAGGCCAGACACGAACGTTCCTTTTGGACGACCCAAATGGGTCATGATGACGAGAGAGGAGCCTCGATCGAGGGCATGGCGAATCGTGGGCAGAGACGCCCGGATCCTCCTGTCATCGACGATTTCTCCATTCGTTCCCAGGGGCACGTTGTAGTCGGTCCGGCAGATCACCCGTTTTCCGGAAAGATCAAAGTCTCTGATGGATTTCATTCCCTGATCCTTTCACATGACACCATCGTCGTGTTCATTCCCCGCAACAGAAACCACGGCAAAAGCGGCGATTCCCTCCCCGCGACCGATGAACCCCATTCCCTCGTTGGTGGAGGCCTTGACGCTGACGCGTTCCTTCTCCACCCCGAGCAGCCGGGCAATGGCTTCCTCCATCGAATCGATGTGGAGCTTCAGGCGGGGCCGCTCGAGAATGACCGTGGCATCGACGTTGTGGACGCCGTATCCCCTCCCGGAGGCGACTGAGCGTATCGTTTCGAGCAGGACGGTGCTCGATATATCCTTCCAGGCCGGATCGTCGTCGGGGAAAAGCCGTCCCAGGTCGCCGGCGCCGACGGCCCCGAGCAGGGCGTCGCCGATGGCGTGGAGGAGGACGTCGGCATCGGAATGCCCCAGAAGACCCCGGTCATAGGGAATCTGACAGCCACCGAGAAAGAGCTTTCTTCCTTCCACAAGGCGATGACTGTCGTATCCGAATCCGACCCTTTGATGCACGGGATTTGCAGCTCTCCTGCCCTGCTTCACGTCTCTCTGCAGCGTCAGTATTTCTTCGGCCCGGGCCAGGTCATTCTCCAGAGTGATTTTCATGTTATCGCGGCTTCCCGGTATCATGACGACGGAAACGCCCGTCCGCTCAACCAGGACCGCGTCATCGGTACCTGAAAACCCGTCCGCGAAGGCCCTGTCATAGGCATCTTGAAGAATATGCCGATGGAATACCTGCGGGGTCTGAACGAGCCAGAGACCCTCCCGCTCCACCGTCACCCTGATCCTGCCTGTCCCGTCGACGGATTTAAGAGTGTCCGCGACGGGAATACCCGGAACGACGGCACCGTACTTTCGGGCTTCCCTGACGCAGAGGTCGATCAGATCCACCGGGACCAGGGGCCGCACACCGTCATGGACGGCAACGATACCGACGCTGTGGTTCAGAGCGGCCAGCGCGTTACGGACAGATTCCTGCCGTGTGGACCCACCGGAGACGACGGCCCGTATTTTTGAGAATCCCCGGGAGGCAACCGCTTCCATCACGTGTCCGCTCCCGCCTTCCACCGGGACGACCACAATAATTCCGGAAATTGAAGAGGATTCTTCAAAGACACCGAGGGTCCTGGTGATTACGGGAAGCCCTCCGAGAAGACGGTATTGCTTGGGAATGTCCCCGCCCATCCGCCGACCGGAGCCGCCCGCGACAACGATCGCGACGGCTGGGGGCAGGCTGTTTTCATCCGTGGTTTTTTTCATGGCACCGGTCGGAAAAGGTCGGGATGCCCGGGAAAGGCCGTCAGCTTTCGGAAGTCTCGTTGTCCTTCACGGCGGAAAAAATCATTCTGCCTGCCGTCGTCTGCAGAACACTGGTGACGATGACATCCACATTGTGCTTCATGCGACGCAACCCGCCGTCGACAATGACCATGGTTCCATCGTCGAGGTACGCTACTCCCTGGCCCGGTTCTTTCCCTTCCTTGATGACTTTTACCACCATTGACTCTCCGGGAAGAACAAGCGGTTTCAGGGCATTGGCGAGATCGTTGACGTTGAGAACGCGAATACCTTGCAATTCTGCTATCTTATTGAGGTTATAGTCATTGGTGACCACAACGCCGTCGCTTTTTTTCGCCAGCGCGACAAGTTTCGCGTCCACACTCTTGAGTTTTGGAAAATCAATGTCCGATATTTCTATACTGATACCGGAGCTGCTTTTCATCCGGTTGAGCACTTCCAGCCCTCGTCGTCCCCGGGCCCGTTTTATCGAATCCGATGAATCGGCTATAAGCTGAAGCTCATCGAGTACAAACCGGGGGATCGTGAGGGGGCCTTCAACAAACCCCGTATCGCAGATATCCGCGAATCTTCCGTCGACAATGACACTGGTATCAAGAATCTTCCAGCTTTTTCCCGAGTCGCCGTAGCTCGGATTATGACGACCGTGCAAGCTGAGTTCCCTGCCTTTTTTTGAACCGAGGCTGAGGCCCATGTAGCCGAGAGCAACGAAGAGGAAAATATCGATGTAGCGCCAGGGGATATAGTCGTGGTGTCCCTCAAGAGATATGTTTCGCAGGCCGCGCACAGAAAAATAGGCAATGGCAATACCCAGCGCGAGACCTGCCACGCCACCGAGAATAACGACCAGGGGAACATCGCGAAGCGTTTTTTCTATAGTCAGGACCATGATGGCGACCCATGCGCCGATCAGGAATCCTGTAAGGGATACGGGGAAATCATAATATATATTTAGGGCGAAATAACCAAGTATTGAACATGTAACGATAAATAAAGACCGAAGTATGATGTTTAACATCCTCCCCCCCCCTTCATGGGTATGAAGATACATGCGGCGGACAGCGAATTGTCAAAGAACGTCGTCCTCCGTGCCACAAAAATCACATGGCGAAGATGGTGTTCAGGTCTTTTTCCACCAGCTCCTGTTTGCATCTCCGCGCTATGGAGATTTCCATGACAAGAAGGTTTTTGGCGATATCCATCATTTTTCTCTCCCCGAAGGAGAGATCCTTGTCCAGTTTCAGAATGAGAAGGTCCCGCAGAACTTCGGCTATTTCATAGACAGAGCCGGTTTTGATTTTTTCCCAGTACTCCTTGTAGCGTTTGTTCCAGGTCTGGCGGTCAACGCTTGTCTTTCGTTCCTTGAGGATCTCATAAACACGAGGAATGTCATCCTCGGAAATAACTTCGCGGAGGCCGACGTAGTCGGCACCACTTTCAGGAATCATGATTGTAGCGTTGTTTCCGAGAATCTTTATGATATAAAATGATTGCTCACTACCCATAATTTCTTTTGTTTCGATATTTTCAATGACTCCCACTCCCTGGGCGGGGTAAACAGCCATGTCACCAATTTTAAACATTTCCACCGGACACCTCGTATTTTTTGGATAGAGGTTCTCTACATAGCATCTTTTTCGTTTATCGTCAATAAGTTCCCTTAAAACAGAAATTTATCTTGACTTGTAAAGTTCAAATACGTTACTCAACCTCTCTCTCCTATTCTCAGAAACGTTCACAAGAAAGGAACCAGCATGGCGAAATACGATTCCAACTCTTTGAGAAATATCGCGATTATTGGTCACGGGGGAACGGGGAAAACCTCTCTCTGCGAATCTTTTCTCTTTGTCAGCGGCAAAACCGACAAGCTGGGACGGGTTGATGACGGAACATCGACCCTCGATTACGAACCGGAAGAGCATAAGCGAAAAATATCAATCAGTTCCGCAGTTAACAACGTCGACTGGAACAAGCACCGGATTAACTTCGTTGACACTCCGGGCGATGCCAACTTTGCCATGGACACCCGGAACTGTCTTCGGGCCGTGGACAGCGCCGTCGTCGTTGTCGACTCCGTCGGCGGCGTGGAATTCCAGACGGAAAAAGTGTGGGAATACAGCGAACTCCTGAAGCTCCCACGAATCGTGTACGTGAGCAAACTGGACCGGGAACGGGCAGATTTCCAGGGCGCCCTGGACAGCGTCCGGAGCCGCCTTGAAAAGAAAGTCACCCCCCTGTTTCTGCCCCTGGGACAGGAAGAATCCTTCCGGGGCCTCATCGACTTGATGGAAATGAAAGTCCTGACCTTCGATGAAGCGAAGGGTACCATGAAACGGGAGGACATCCCGGATGACCTGGCCGAAACAGCCGCCGCCGCCAGAGAATCCCTGGTCGAAGACATCGCCGAATGTGATGAATCGCTCATGGACAAATACCTTGAAGAAGGAACGCTCTCCATCCAGGAACTCAGGCAGGGATTACGCAAGGGAGTCATGGCCCGCGACATCGTTCCCGGCACCTGCGGCTGCTCTCTCAAGAACATCGGAGCCGCCACGCTCATGACCATGCTGACGGAGTACTTCCCCTCGCCGCCGGACCGTGGTGCCCTCACCGGCACACACCCGAAGACCGGAGAAGAAACTACCCGCGAGCCCGACCCATCCGCCCCTTTTTCAGCCATGGTTTTCAAGACCATTGCCGATCCTTACGCGGGCAAATTGACCATATTCCGGGTTTTCTCGGGAACCCTGCGGGCCGATTCGATGTTTTACAACAGCACAAAGAGCATCACCGAAAAGTGCGGCGCCCTTTTCTCCCTGGAGGGCAAAACCCAGAAACCCATGGAGTCAGTCATCCCCGGAGACATCGCCGCCATGGCAAAATTGAAGGAAACCTCAACGGGTGACACTCTCTGTGATGAAAAGGACCCCGTGCTGTACGAGAAAGCCGCTTCGGCGAACCCCGTCTGCTCCTACGCGATTCACCCGAAAGCCAAGGGAGACGAAGAAAAACTCTTCTCTTCCCTGAACAGACTTATCGAGGAGGATGCCACGCTGAACATCCGCAGAGACGAACAGACCAGAGAAATGATACTTTCCGGAATGGGACAGGTACACATCGATGTGACACTCGAAAAAATGAAGAGAAAGTTCGGTGTGGACGTCACCCTGAAACAACCCAAGGTCCCCTACAAGGAAACCATCAAGGGCAAGGCCCGGGTCCAGGGCAAGTACAAGAAGCAGTCCGGCGGCAGGGGCCAGTTCGGCGATACCTGGCTCGAGATCGAACCCACGGAACGGAGTGTCGGCTTTGACTTCGTCGATGCCATCGTGGGCGGCGTCATTCCCAAAAACTACATTCCCGCCGTTGAAAAAGGAATCGTCGAAGCCATGGCGGAAGGCATTATTGCCGGGTACCCCGTGGTGGACGTCAAGGTTACCCTGGTGGACGGCTCATACCACACAGTGGACTCCTCGGAAATGGCTTTCAAGATAGCCGGCTCGATGGGATTTAAAAAAGGATTCGAACAGAGCCAGCCGACGCTGCTGGAACCCATCATGGCCATCAACATAGAGGTCCCCGACGAATACATGGGTGATGTCATCGGCGATCTGAACAGCAGGCGCGGCCGTGTCCTGGGAATGGACAAGCAGGGGCCGAACCAGGTAGTGAAAGGCCAGGTACCCTACGCTGAAATCCTTACCTATTCCGCTGAATTGACTTCCATAACCAGCGGGCGGGGAATCTTCACCTTCGAACTGTCCCATTATGAAGAAGTCCCGGCACATCTGCAGGAAAAAATCATCGCCGAGGCGAAAAAGGAAAAGGAAGAATGACGGCTGTCGTCAGGGCCGGCGTGATTACCGTGAGCGACCGGGGATCACGGGGTGAGCGGGAAGACATAAGCGGAAACGTGGTCCGGGAGCTCCTGGAGGAGCTTCCGGCCGAGGTGGCGGCTGTCCGCATGGTTGCCGACGAAGAGGACCTCATCGCCCGTGCCATTGTTGAACTCATCGACGAGGAAAAGCTGGACCTGGTGGTCACTACCGGAGGAACCGGTGTCAGCCCCAGGGATGTGACACCCGACGCGACCCGCGGCATCATCCACCGGGAGATTCCCGGCATGGCCGAGGAGATGCGTCGGGAAAGCCTGAAGAAGACCCCTCACGCCATGATTTCCCGGGCCATCGTGGGCATCCGGAACCAGTCGATCATAATCAATCTTCCCGGGAGCCCCAAGGGTGCCCGGGAAAATCTCTCGGCGCTCATGCCTTCCCTCATGCATGCCCTCGAAAAAGTCAGGGGCGATCAATCAGATTGTGCTTCCTGATGTTTTCCGACATCCTGTCCCGGTGCGTTCCGGCCCAGAGTATGGAGCCGCAACGGGGGCAGCGAACAAAGGTTTCCCGGGCCTGGAGCACATAGGGCGGGACTCTGCCTGTGAGGGTCGACGCTTCCACCGGTTCGAGCAGGTCGTTGCAGGACAGGCATCGCGTGAACATCCGATCCCGCCGGGGCCGCAGGCGCAGGGCCCGTACCACTTCGTCTATCTGTTCATCGGGTTTGTCGGCGCGCACGATAAGGAGCCTGCCGCGATACTGTCGCTGCCCCAGGCTCCGTTTTCTCGAAAGAACGATCCTGTTTCCCCCGGCACCACGGTTCAGAAGGGACCGGTCGAGAGGGCCGTCGTGGCGGGCCGCGTCGTACCCGAGGACACGAAGCCACCTGGCCAGTTTGTTCAGTGTGGAATCAACGAGAAAGGCTTCATCATCCATAACACCCTGCGACCACCATACTACCCCTGATTTCCGGTTTCCACGGGCTCTGCCTCCACTGTCGACGCCTGCTCTTCAAGCCGGCGAATCTGCCGCTTCAGGCTGTTCACCTTTCGTGACAGCCGCAACCGCTCGACCATTCCGAAGAGTCCGGCCAGGACAACGCCCGCGCCGAAACACACGAAGATGAGAATATAGGAGGGAACATTGAGATCAAAAAAGTCGTAATACGCCAGATACACCGGATCCGTATTATTCAATGAAAAGGTAATGATAAAAAGCACAATCGCCATGATGATGATGGTGTACAGAAGCTTCATCGCCTGTCTCCCCTCGTGTTAAAATAGAGTACGTAACAGATCCCTCGTTTTTTCGATCTCTTCCGGTATAATTCGCGTCTCGCCCAGGACGGTAATGAAGTTTGTGTCGCCGAACCACCGGGGCACCACATGGAGGTGGAGATGGTCTTCATAACCGGCTCCGGCGGCCCTGCCCATGTTCAGGCCGATGTTGAAACCCTCGGGACTAAAGGCGGACGTCAGGACCTCGACGGTCTGTCCCGTCAGCTTCATGAGCTCAAGAAGTTCATCTTCCGTCACGGTGCCGATCCGTGCCACGTGGCGGTAGGGTGCGATCATCAGGTGCCCCGACGTGTAGGGGTACTTGTTCATTATCACATAGCACGATGTTCCCTCGTGAAGGACAAGCGACTCGTCGCGCAGGGAATCGACACAAAAAATGCACCCGCCTGTTTTTCCCCGGTTGACATACCTGATTCGTCCCGGCGCTATGATCGATTCCAACGATATGACCACCTTTCACCATTATTCCAGAGCAATGACGGCACCCTCGATAGTGCTGCCGATGTCGAGAATTCCGATGCTCTTCTCGGCGGCTCCGCGTCTTTCCGTGGGAGACCCGGGGTTGAATAAAAGAACATCGCCTCTGCGTTCCACTTGGGCGACATGGGTATGGCCGAAGACAATACAGTCCACTTTCCTGAATTCCTTAAGGATTCTTTCTTCAATTCCCCATGGTGATCCCCACCCGTGGATCAGCCCCAAGCGATGCCCGTTGATCTCCATGACGAGCTTTGCCGGCAGTGTCTTACGGAGGGGGAGAGGGTCCATATTCCCGCAGACGGCTATAACGTCCCGGCCGCCGAGGGCGTCCAGCACGGAACCGTCAACGATGTCACCGGCATGAAGAATGGCGTCGACATCATGAAAATAACGGGCGACCAATCCTTCAAGCCACTCGCCACCGGCGCTCAAGTGGGTATCCGACAGTATGCCCAGTCTCATTCCGAAGCACTCACAATGTCGGCCATTATAACGACATCTCTTAAAAATTCAAGGTCTATGTGGCTCGTGTCTTTTGATTTGACATTTCCCCCCCCTGTCGATACGGTATCGGAAAATTCACGCACCGGGGCCAGCATAAATGTTTGAAAAATCCCTCGAAAAAATTGCTGAACAGATTCTTTCCCTCGACGAGGCTTCCCTGGCGGGCCTTTGGGACAACTACAAGGAAAAAATGGAAAACTTCAATACGAGCCGTGAATGGGAGAAATCTGTCATAATCTTCTTCATTATAAACGCGGTACGAGTAAAAAATAAAATATTCAACGAACAGGTGGTACAGTCTTCTCCCGGAGCAACGTCAAACCCAAAAAAATCACCGGGAGATGTCCCGTACCTGAAGCGCGTCAAGTAAATGGACCGAAGGGCAGCCCTCGATCGCATCGAAGAACTGAAAAAGCTGATAGAGCACCACAACCGTCGCTACTACCAGCTCGATGATCCGGAAATATCCGACGCCGAATACGACGGGCTCATGGCGGAACTCGAGAACCTGGAAAACCGCTGGGCCGAGGATAGTGCCGCTGTCGATTCGCCGACCCGGCGAGTGGGCGCGGAACCGCTTCCAACCTTCGACACCCATCCCCACCTCACACCCATGCTGAGTCTTTCCAACGCCCTGACGGAACAGGACATACGTGAGTTCAACAGGAGAGTCACATCACTTCTCGGTCCCGATGAAGAGCCGGCCTTTGTGGTGGAGCCAAAGCTCGACGGCGTCGCGGTAAACCTCATTTACGAGAATGGGAGCTTCCTGAGGGGACTGACCCGGGGTGACGGCTACAGGGGGGAAGACATTTCCCGGAACGTACGGACCATTTCATCCGTTCCCTCCTCCATTCCACTGCGCAGGGGCTCTTCGGGTCCTGAATTCATCGAAGTTCGCGGTGAGGTATTCCTGGACATAGAATCTTTCAGGAACCTCAACAGACAACAGGCCGAAGCCGGGAAACCCCTCTTCGCAAACCCGCGGAACGCCGCGGCGGGGTCACTCCGTCAGCTCGACCCCCGCGTATCGGCCCGTCGTCCCCTGGCCATTTACTGCTACTCTGCAGTCGGAGCGGAAGGCCCCGGTTTTGAAAGCCAATGGAGCATCCTGCAGACACTTGGAACCTGGGGGTTTCCCGTTAACCCCCTGGTCAGGCAGGCGGCCACGATTGACGAGTGTATCGCCTGGTACCGCGAACTTGAAGAACGACGACGGGAACTGCCCTATGAGACAGACGGCATGGTTATCAAGGTGGACTCCCGGGCCCAGCAACAGCGGCTCGGTGCCGTTTCCCGGAGTCCCCGATGGGCGACGGCCTGCAAGTTCGCCCCGGTTCAGGCCACAACGGTCATCGAATCCATCAATGTTCAAGTCGGCCGGACGGGCGTTCTCACGCCGGTGGCACAGATGAAACCTGTCTCTGTGGGCGGTGTGACCATCAGCCACGCCACACTCCACAATCAGGCGGAAATCGAACGCAAGGACATCCGCGTGGGAGATACCGTCATTATTCAGCGGGCGGGTGACGTGATCCCCCAGGTGGTAAAGGTGGTCCTCTCACGACGGACCGGCACCGAAATCCCCTTTGTCATGCCCGCAGCCTGTCCTTCCTGCGGTTCAAGAATCCACCAGAGCGAGGGTGAGGCGGCCCATCGATGCCTCAACATGGAGTGCCCCGCCCAGGTGCGGGAGCGCCTCATCCATTTCGTATCCCGAAAGGGTATGGATATCGACGGGCTCGGTGAAAAGCTGGTTCACCAGCTTCTGGACCGCGACCTGGTCCGTGCTCCGGCCGATCTTTACTCCCTGAAACGGAACGATCTGGCCGGCCTCGAACGCATGGGCGAAAAATCAGCCGATAATGTCGTGGCTGCCATCGAGGCATCCAAGAACCCTCCCCTGGGAAAATTCATCTATGCCCTGGGCATCCGTCACGTGGGGGAGGACACGGCAAAAATCCTGGCCGATCGTGCAGGTGGCGTGTGGGAGCTTGGACACATGACACTCGAAGAGTTGACAGACATAAAAGGTATCGGCTCCATCGTGGCGGAAAGCCTTGTCGGGTTCTTTTCGGAAGAGGCCAACAGAACCGGCGTAGAGCGCCTCCTGGCCGCGGGCGTCAGCCCCCGGAAGGAAGACACCGGACCGGCCGCGACGGCACCACTGGTGGGCATGACCTTTGTTCTCACAGGAACGCTTGACCGCTACAGTCGCAGCGAGGCAAAACGACTGCTTGAGGATCGGGGCGCTTCCGTGTCATTGTCCCTTTCGAAGACGACGGATTACCTGGTGGTGGGAAAAGAACCGGGATCAAAACTCCGGAAAGCACAGGCGATGGGAACAACCATTCTTTCTGAACAGGATCTGCTGGATCTTCTGAACCGGAACAAACCATGAATGACGGCAGTGAACCACAACGACGCGTGCGGATTCTCGTCAGCGGCAGGGTGCAGGGTGTTTTTTTTCGAGCCCACACCCTGGAGGAGGCGCGACGCCGCTCCATCGGCGGCTGGGTCAGAAATCTCCCTGACGGACGGGTTGAGGTGCTGGCGGAGGGAGAAAACCGGGCCGTAAACGAATTCGTCGCCTGGTGCCGTCGGGGACCCCGATTCGCCCGGGTGTTACAGGTCGATGTCATGGAGGAGCGACCGGGGGAAGCTCTTCCGGCATTCCACATACGCTAGCCATGCCGGGTGGTTGTGGCGAAAGACAATGAACAACTGGTATGTTTTTACCCTGGCGGCACTCGTGCTTTTCGGAATCCAGCGCTTTCTCTATAAGGTATCGGCCGAAGAGAACTGCAGCACCGCCGTGACCACCTTCACCTTCATGGGGACTGTAACCTGCCTCAGTCTCCTCCTTTTCTTCGCCCGGGGGGAAGGAATAGAAAACGTACCCCGGCTTTCTTTTATCGCACTGGTAAACAGTCTCTCGTTCTTCGCGGGGACAGTCCTTACTATTGAATCGCTCAAACATCTTCCCGCCTCCGTTGTCATGCCGCTGGTCCGCCTGAACATCGTCCCGGTGGTACTCTACGGTATGTTCGTTTTCGGGGATCAACCGTCTCCCTGGCAGAAAGCGGGAATCGTCACAGCCCTGGCGGTTATCATTATTCTGGCCCGTTCACCCGCGTCGGCGGGAGAGTCGCGGGGAAATGCCGTACGGGGAGTTCTTTACGCCATGACGGCCCTCTGTGCCGGTGCCGTTGCCGCCGTTTCCAGCGCCCATGCCGCCCACACCGTAAACAAGCCCGCCTTTATGGCTCTTTCCTATTTTCTGGGAACCCTTTTCGCCATAGCCCTGCTCAGGAGAGGTGGAACGCCTCGCCGGGGTGAGGCGTCAAAAAAGGCCTTTCTCATCGGTCCGGCCATCGGTCTTGTCAATTTCGGGGGCTTCTACTTCCTGCTCCAGGCCCTGGCCCGTGGTCCTCTCGCCCTAATCATACCTGTTACCGGCCTTTCCTTCGTTGTCGCCGTGCTACTTTCCCTCATTGTCTACGGTGAGAAGATCGATGCCGCCAGGGGACTCGCCCTCGTTCTTACGATCATTGCGGTGGTGATGATGCGCTTCTGAAGGGGGGATGTGCCTCTCAGGCCCGTCCGTAATCATCGGAAAGACGTTCAATGTCGTCTTCACCGAAGTAGGCACCCGTCTGTATTTCGATGAGGACCAGATCGCAGGGGCCTGTGTTTTCGATCCGGTGGAGTTCATTCCGGCGAATATCCACACTCTTTCCCTGCCTCAGACTGATCAAGCGTTCGCCCAGGGTAACCCGCCCCTCGCCGTCGATCACGTGCCAGTGTTCGTCTCGAAGCCTGTGTCGCTGCAGACTCGTACGCCGGCCGGCATGGACGACAATGCGCTTTATCTTGTGGTCCCTCGCTTCTGCCAGAATCCGGTAGAATCCCCAGGGCCGGTCTTCCTGCTCCATGAGTCGAGATCTCCCGCGGGTCCCTCACGACGCGCTTTTGATGCCCTGCAGGACCTCCCCGAAGCCTGCCATGGCGTCGGCAATTGTGGCATCGTCAACACAGTAGGCTATGCGGATATGGCCCGGTCCGCCGAACCCGCTTCCGGGTACGACGAGGATTTTTTTCTGCTGAAGGGCCTTTACGAATCCCACGTCGTCTTCCAGGGGGCTTTTCATGAAAAGGTAGAAAGCCCCCTCGGGTTTCACCACCTCGTACCCTGCGCGGGCAAGACCGTCACAGAGGAGATCCCGTTTGCGCCGGTACTCTTCCACGGGGACGCTGACCCCCTGCAGGCGTGCTACCACCCGCTGCATGAAGGCGGGCGCGTTGACAAAACCCAGAATCCTCGTTACCAGCGAAAGGCCTTTCAGGAGCTTTTCACAGTCCGAGATACCGGGATTGACGGCAAGATAGCCGATGCGCTCCCCCGGGATAGAAAGGCTCTTCGACCAGGACATGGCCATAATGCTGTTCCGGTAAGACGCGAGTATGCCCGGTACAGCGGCCCCGTCATAGACAATGTCACGGTAAGGCTCATCAGACAACAGGTACAGCTCCCGGTTAAGTTCGCTCGCCTTACGCTCCAGAAGCACGGCCAGCTCTTCGATGGTGTCGTCGTTGTACACCTTCCCCGTGGGGTTGTTGGGAGAATTGATCAGGATGGCTTTTGTCCGATGGTTGATGGCCCTTTCGATCGCTTCCAGATCGAGGGAAAAGTCGGGACCGGTCGGAACGAACCGCACTGTACCGCCTGCGTTGTCTACGTAAAAGCGGTATTCCATGAAACAGGGAACGGGTATGATCACCTCGTCACCAGGGTCAAGCAGTGTCTTGAAAACCACATTCAGACCTCCCGCCGCACCGCAGGTCATGACCACCTGATCCGAAAAAATCTGTATGCCCTGCGTTTCGGTGATGTGGGAAGCAACGGCACTTCTGGTTTCTTCGAAGCCCACGTTGGACATGTAGCCATGGACACCGACCTGCTCCTCGGCGGCGGTTTTCTTCATGAGGCTGACAAATTCCTCCGGCGGTGCCAGATTCGGGTTTCCGAGACTGAAATCATAGACCGACTCACTGCCGAATTCCTTTTTCAGCTTCTGTCCCTCTTCAAACATCCTGCGAATCCACGATGATTGTTCCATGAATGTGTCTATTTTTTGTGCTATAGCCACGGCATCGCTCCTTGGGGGGGGGTCTGTCACCGGTCTTCGGGCCGCTTTGTTCCGTCCGTTCCTGTCGCCTCTCTCACCTCACGGCCCGCGCCTCCGAGTGAGACCCGGCCTCAGCAATGAGTTCATCTATGTATTCATCCTTTTTCTGCCAGAGATCCCGCACCCAGGTCTGGAAACGCTCCCGGTACTGACGGTCGTTCAAATAATCACCCTTCAGGAATTCCTCGGGAATCAGGCTTTCCTTGACCCGGACAACGACCCGGGACACGCGGCCGCACAGAAAATCCCAGAACTTGATCGGGCCGTCCGGATAAATGATCGTTACATCGAGAAGTTTGTGTATCTTTCCGTCCATCGCACCCAGGACGAAAGCAAAGCCGCCGGCTTTGGGATTAAGAAGATGCCGGTAGGGGGAATTCTGTTTTGCATGTTTTTCCGGTGAAAAACGGGTCCCCTCGATGAAATTCAGGATCGACACCGGCGTGTGTTTATATCGCTCGCACATGGCCCGCGTGGTTTCCAGGTCCTTGCCCCGCATTTCCGGATGCCTGTCGAGGTATGCCTTGGAATAGCGTTTCATGAAAGGATAATCAAGAGCCCACCAGGCGCTTCCGAGAATGGGGATCCAGGCGAGTTCCTTCTTGAGAAAGAACTTCGGGAAAGCTATTGTGTTGCCGAAAGCCCGCAGAAGCACCACGATATCCGTCCACGACTGGTGGTTGCTGTTGACAAAGTACCACTCCTTGTTTTGCAGCCCCTCCACGCCCTTGATATCCCAATCTATGTTCAGGGCAAGTTTCAGGGCAAACATAATGCCCCCGAACCATCCCCTGACCACTGCCATCACACAGCGGGCGTTGCGCGCCTGGAAGCCCTTGTGGGGAACGAGCAGCTTCGTAAGGGCAAAAATATGAACGGGAATGGTCCATATGATCGTGTTGATCACCACGAGCAGTATGCAGGTTATGCCCAGTATGGTGGGCGGGAGAAACGAAAGCATGCGGCCTCCTTATCAAGACAATCAGGGGTTTGTATGCCCCAAGTCGCCGTTCCGATCAAGCATAAATCGCCCGGTACGCTTTTTTTGTAGAAATCTTGACAGGGAACGGCGGTTTCCCTATAGTCCTTCTACGTTGTTTTTATACAAATAGACCACGATGAGGAGTATCTGGCAAATGCCGCGAACAATGAAATATTTTGGTATCGGGTTTCTGGTACTGGTCGTCCTTTCATCTTTTTTCGACACCATTATCGAAGCCTCCGCACACTTCTATTTTTTTGACTCCCTGGGCTTTTCTTCTGTTTTCTGGACCTACTTCCTGACGGAATATGTCATTCACGGCTTGTTTTTCCTGGTGGTCTTCGCGTTCGTAGGGCTCAACCTTGCGGCAGTCTGGCGGCTTGCCCCGTCCCGAGGCCGTTTCCTGGACCTCGGGCAGGTTGCCCTTTCCATGAAAGCAATCCGGTATGGCTCCGCTTTATTCCTGATCCTTATCGCCTGGCTCGTAAGCGCCTACCCCGCCTCTCACTGGATGGACGTACTTCTGTACCTCGAGCGGACACCCTTTGGAACGGGAGATCCGATTTTTCAACGGGATATTTCTTTTTATCTGTTCTCCCTGCCTTTCCTCGAGATGATCCGCAATTTCCTCATGGCTGTTTTTTTTATCACCGTGGTTACCGTGACCGCGACCTACTTCATCCTGGGGAGCATCACGATCATCCCCCCGAACATAAACGTTCACCCCGTGGTGAAGGCCCACGGGGCACTATTACTGGCCCTGTTTTTCCTGATGCAGATATTCAATTACTGGTTGAGCCGGTACGGTCTGCTCTTCTCACCGGAGGGAGTTGTCTTCGGAATAACCTATGTGGATGAACGAATCCGCGTACCCGTCTACAACGGGCTGATAGTGATCTGTGTGATCGGATTCGTCCTTTCCCTCTTTGGTCTGGCAAAACGATCCTTCCGCCCTTCACTGGGCGCGCTGGGTCTGCTCGTCCTGTCCGTTATTGTTTTCAGCGGAGCGCTGCCCATGTTCGTGCAACGATTTTCCGTCGATCCCAACGAACTGGAACGGGAGCGGGTCTATCTCGACCATCACATTCAATCCACCCGAAGCGCCTATGGCCTGAATGACATTATCGAAAAGCCCTATCCGGCGGACTACTCCCTCAGGGTGGACGATCTCAGGAACAACCGTCTGACCATCGAAAACATACCGCTCTGGGATTACCGCCCCCTCCTCGACACCTACACCCAGATTCAGGCCATCCGACCCTATTACGATTTTAACGATATCGACATAGCGCGGTATAATTTCGATGGGGACTACCGGCAGATCATGCTGGCATCCCGTGAACTTGACCAGAAGCGGCTTTCGCCGGACTCCCAGACCTGGGTCAACAAGACCTTCGTTTATACCCACGGCTACGGCGTCGTGGCAAACCCGGTGAACGTTTTCACCGAAGAGGGCCTTCCCGAACTGTTCATCCGCGACATTCCTCCCCGGGTTACCGTGGATCTCGAACTTGACCGGCCCGAGATATACTTCGGCGAACGGACGGACGAAACCATCATTGTCCGGGCCGGTACGGAGGAATTTGACTACCCCTACGGGGAGCAGAATGTTTTCACCACCTACCAGGAAGAGACGGGTGTCAACGTGGGCTCGCTTTTCCGCCGACTGATCTTCTCGGTCTATTTCGGAAGCGTCAACTATCTCATTACCGAATACATTCTGCCCGAAAGCAACATCGTCTACTTTCGCAATATACACCAGAGGGTCCGGATTCTGGCACCCTTCCTCTCCTTCGACCACGACCCCTACATCACCGTTGTGGACGGTCGGCTGTATTGGATCTACGACGCCTACACGACCACGTCACGCTACCCCTATTCCCGTCCCTATTCCCAAGACCTGAATTATATCCGCAATTCCGTAAAGGTCGTCATCGACGCCTACAACGGTGAAACCGTTTTTTACACGATCGACGAGGACAAGGATCCCATGATCCGGGCCTACAAGAAGGTATTCCCCGATCTGTTCAGGCCCATAGACCAGATGCCCCGGGGCCAGCGGGACCAGGTGCGCTATCCCCAGGACCTGTTCGATGTCCAGGCGTCCATGTTCCGCGTCTACCACATGCGGGACCCCGTTATGTTCTACAATCGCGAAGATATGTGGGAGTTCCCCCGTGAGCGCGTTTTCGGCGCCGCCCAGACCATGGAGAGCTACTACACGATCCTGCGGTTTCCCGATGAAACGACGGAAGAATTCATGCTCATGATGCCTTTCACACCTTCGAACCGGGACAACATGATCGCCTGGCTGTCAGGCCGCTCGGACGGCGACAACTACGGGACTCTCCTGCTCTTCAGATTCCCCCGGGGTGAACTTGTCTTCGGACCCATGCAGATCGAAGCCCGTATCGATCAGACCGCCGAAATCGCCCAGCAGCTTGCCCTCTGGGACCAGGCGGGAACGCGGGTCCTGCGGGGAAGCCAGCTTGTCATACCCGTGGAAAACTCCGTTCTGTACATCAAGCCGCTCTTCTTGCGCGCTGTTGAGGGCCGCCTTCCCGAACTGCGGCGGGTGCTGGCCTCCGACGGGACCCGGGTTGTCATGGAAGCGGGTCTTCAACAGGCCCTTGAACGGCTTTTGAGCGACCGCCCCTTTCCGACGGCTCCGCCCGCCGACACTGCCCTGCCCGACAGGGTCCGTGAAAAGACGGCGGACCTTCCGACAGCATCCGTACAGGAACTCGCCCGCCGTGCCCTCGAACGCTATGAACGATCACAGCACCTCCTGCGGGACGGCAGATGGGCTGAATATGGAGAAGAAATCCGGAAGCTCAGAGATGATCTGCAGAAACTCGCCGACATGGACGCCCTGAAGTTTGACAACCCATGATCACCGGTGACGGCCGGCACTGTCGGGTTTCACACTGAAACAGCGATCCCCTTCTCCCGGTTGCGGAAGAAGGGGATTCTGGTGTTAACCATCTGTGATGTTCAATCAGTGAAGATTTTTTTTATGCCAGGCTTCCCAGTAGAAGCGTCCTACTGTCATGAAAAGAGCAAGAGCAAACAATCCCAGCATGAAGGTGGGTTTTGTGTCCAGGCGCACATCGATCCAGTATCCCGCAAAGAAGAAGAGAAGCGTCGCGATGACGATCACGAAACTCCAGACGCTCATCGTGAAAATCGTTCCATATTTCCTGGTTAGCCTGTTCATTTCATTTCTGTCGGTGTGAACTACCATGACCCGCCTCCCTTCCCGCCGGGAGTCGACTCAAGGGTCGACTCCTGCGAATATGTATTGTCAGATTAATAGTTTACTCGTCTCAGCTCACCAGGGTCTTCAGCACGTCCACGACGGGTGCCGTGAAGAGTGCCACCAGGACCGCGTACAGGGCGAAACTGCCCACGGCCTCGGTCATGTAGATCCTGGAGTATTTGTGCTTGAGCGAGGTGATGATCAGACCGCCCATCACCAGGCAACCCAGCTGGAAGTAGGGAAAGGTCCCGCCCGCAGCCGCCGTCGCCACATACTCCGCGTAGGCGAAAGATGTCGTAACCA